>JABMPK010000101.1 GCA_013203725.1 Candidatus Uhrbacteria bacterium
GCTCTCCCGCATCATCGCTACCCTCGCCCGAAAAGGGGATCGCAATACGCAGGCGAAATAAACAAACTTGAGCTTGCGTTACCGGGTGAAGACACAGCTTCTGTGTTCACCTCCCCACTCCCAACCAAATTGACCAAAATTACAGATTCATTGCACAAAGTATGATCATCACAATCGCCGGATATCCAGGTTCTGGAAAATCTACGGTAGGAAAAATTCTTGCGGAGAAACTTGAATACAAACGGTATTCAATGGGCGACCTTCAGAGGGATCTTGCCAAGAAGCACGGAATGACGCTTCAGGAATGGCAGACTCACGAAGAAGGAGACGACTCATTTGACCGTGAGCTCGACGAGAATCAGCGAAAGCTTGGTCTTGAGGAAGACAACTTCATAGTTGACGGTAGATTGTCATGGTATTTCATGCCGCATTCGCTGAAGATTTTCCTGAATGTAGATCCAAAAGAAGGTGCTCGGCGAATCTTTGAGCATGCAAAGGAAGGCGATCGACCAAATGAGAACCCATACGACTCTATTGAGCAGGTGGTGAAACAGGCTGCCGACCGTGTAGAGTCAGAAAACAAGCGATATATGGCTTATCACGGGGTACATTGGGATGATGTGGAGAAGTTTGACCTTGTAATCGATACAACGAAAACAAGTCCAGAAGAGGTAGCCCAGCAAATTATTGACAAAATGGCGGAATAATCGTAGAGTGCTGCTACTAAATGTATATATATGAGTGAAGAAAATAACCCACAACCTGAGGATATCAAAGAAGATGCTGCTCCTAAGGCTTCAACTGACACCAGCTCAAACGAAAAGGTTGCCGCGTCGCAAGCTCCTCGCAATGACGAGCCAGCAGAAGCGGATGCTTCTGTAGCACCTGCGGCACCTGAAACCCCTGCAGCCCCTGAGGCACCAGAGGAAGCTAAGTCAACAGAACTACCATACCGTAACCTTAAGCCCGGGATGACAGTGCGAGTCCATGAGACAATCAAGGACTTCAACTCAAAGGGTGTAGAGCGTGAACGTGTACAGGTATTTGAAGGAGTGATCCTTGGATTCGGCGGTTCAGAGCACACACGAACAATCACGGTACGAAAAGTTTCTGGTGGAATCGGTGTTGAGAAGGTTTACCCTCTCTCATCTCCACACGTTGCAGAAATAGAGGTTGTAAAAGAAGTTAAAACACGACGATCAAAACTTTGGTTCCTTCGAAAGGGATTCAAACGTCGTTTGAAAGAAGTAAAGAAGGCGTAAGACAAACTTGTCTACAGAAAAACGAGCTCTAACGGGCTCGTTTTTGTTATACTGTCTCTATTAAGCTGCAACAAAAGAAATGGTTACGAATGAGATTATAAATCACCATATAGTAGAAGCCAGCAATACGACCGGCCGTCTTTTTGGTGACAATATTTTTGTTCCAACGCAAGTCGCGCTACATAATCTTGAGAACGATCTTGATTTGACCGAATCCGTAACACTCATTGCAGACGGGCTTACGCATCTTGCACTCCAGGATTCCACAGCACGTAGGGGTGGGACTTTCCCCACCCGCGCCAGAATTCACGCGCAAGATCTTGGGCCACACCATGATCTTGTACCAACATTCCTGTCGCTCGGCCACATAACCTTTCCAACATCAGTATACGAATCGTTCAGGACAAATGTTCACTACATAGTCGCCGAGGAGCCAGATGAGCACAAGATGATCCAAGCGATTCGAGAACTCTTGTTCTTACCAGTTCACCCAAGAAGCTCGCGCCACCGCACGCATCTTATTGGTCTACACCGCACGATCTTGAATGAGCCGACCCCATCACCTCAAAGCCTACGCGACCTCCTTCATAGCACGATCGGATACATCTCAAGTTTGGGCGGGGATGCCGGTGGAGGAACAATGCTTATAGACAGCGAGGAATATATTATATTAAGACGTGAGGTAGAAGGTGGCCAAGCGTTCCAGATAACGCTCGGCGATCATGGCGCGAGCACAATTTTGCTTGATCACAAAACCTACTCAACGCACAGATAGATGACAAAACATGACTACGCATGGTCCTGTCGTTGCGTTGCGCCCGCCTTCGGAGGGAGCGGTAGTGAAGCAGCCCCTACAAGTACAACACATCAGAAATGCTTGTCGAGGTTGATTCGTCCCTCGTAATGACGAAATACGGATATTGTATTTAAAACAAAAAAACAGACACAACCGTGTCTGTTTTTTACATGCGCACTTTACGCTTTAACCTTCGTAGCCGGTTTTTTACTATCGGTTGTTTTTCTTGTCTTAGTATAAGGCCGTGCTGCTTCTTCTTTTAAATACTGACCAGTTATACTCTCCTTGTTTTTCATAATTTCCTCAGGAGTTCCCTCTGCCACCACCAAACCTCCACGGATTCCACCGTCTGGCCCCATGTCTATAACGTAATCCGCGGATCGGATCACATCAAGATCATGTTCAACCATCAAGACAGTGTTTCCCTTCTTAACCAATCGGTCTAACACATCGAGTAGTCGTTTAATGTCGTCAAAGTGAAGTCCAGTTGTGGGCTCGTCCAGAATGTACAGTGTCTTGCCCGTTGCGCGACGTGACAACTCGGTTGCGAGCTTTACTCGTTGCGCCTCTCCCCCAGACAACGTCGTAGCCGACTGTCCGAGCTTGATGTAACCGAGTCCAACCTCGTGCAATACGTTGAGCTTGTCGTAGATGGCAGGAGTATTCGCAAAGAACCTTCGCCCCTCTTCCACTGTCATCGCCAAAACATCTGCAATATTCTGCTGTTTGTAGTGAATCTCTAGAGCCTCCGAGTTGTAGCGCTTTCCCTGACACTCGTGACAGTCCACGTAAACATCTGGCATAAACTGCATCTCAATCCGTTGCATTCCATCTCCTCCACAC
>JABMPK010000102.1 GCA_013203725.1 Candidatus Uhrbacteria bacterium
CTAATAGAATCCTTGGCGGCCGATGAAAACGAGCACCCCAAGAAGGAAGTTGATCAACGCTTAGCACAAATAGAAGAACAGTTATCGAAAATACGAAAAATCATCACCCCAGAAGTCACCGCAACGTCAATCATAAACCAAACAGTTGCCGCTTCTTCTGGCTCTACTCTGTTTTTCCAAGACGGCAATGCAGGCGTATTTGAAAACAACTCTGTAGAAAGCACCAAACCATCCGGCGATGTGTCTCCTATAAAGATAGCGACACCGTACAACAATGATAGCGTCGGCATTGATCAAGAAAACGACTTTGTATTTTTTTACCTCGCAAACAACTCACTTTCTCGCATAGGCATCAACTCAGCCGAAGGTGAGGCCGAGCAGACTCGTGACATCATCCACTACGGCGAACGTATGTACGTCTTATCTGGTAATCAAATTTATCGGCACCAACGTGTGGAAGGTGGAGAGTACGGACCAGGTGTTGCATGGGTGCAAGACGACACAGACATAACACTCGCCACAAGCATTGCGATTGACGGCACAGTGTGGATAGCTGGCAACAACTCGCTGAGGCACTTTGATGGCGGCCAAGAAATTGGTGCGGTCACTGCATCTATCGACCCTCCGCTTGGACTAGTAAAAGATATTTGGACAGACACAGACGTCCCAATTATATTGATGCTCGATACCGAACAAAGTCGCGTCGTAATCTACAATAAAGAGACAGGAGATATGGTTGGACAAGTTCTAAACAGCGCATTTGGCACAGCGTTTGCGATTTACGCAGACAGCCAGTCCAAAGTCGTCACAGTCATCTCTCCATCAACTGTTTACACATTCTCAATATCGGAAGTTCTCTAATATGTCAGAAGATAAACGACCAAAGATTGGAGTTGGAGTAATTATTGTGCACAACGGTAAAGTGCTCATTGGTGAGCGAACCGGTGCACACGGAAGTAGTACATGGGCGCCACCTGGTGGTCACCTTGAGTGGCTTGAGTCGCCAGAAGAATGCGCAACAAGAGAGGCTCGCGAAGAAACCGGTATCGAGATCTGCAATGTTAGGCCAATAGGATTTACGAATGACATAATGACAGAAGACGACAAGCATTACGTAACTCTCTTCATGAGAGCCGATCTTCTTGCTGGAGAACCGAAGGTGATGGAACCAAACAGATGCCTTGGTTGGAATTGGATCAGCTGGGAAGACCTTCCACGACCACTGTTTATACCTGTCGAGAACCTTATTTTACAGGGATATCACCCATTAAAAGCCCACAATGAGCTTGTATCTTGACGTATTACCCCACTTCCTTTATAATCCCTTCATAATCTTCACCAAAGACAACGGCAGGCTTAGGCCTTAATTACGCCGTCGAGGCCCGCCCTTCGAAGCTTTATGCGTAGAATGGGTAAAAAACGTGATATATCTACGTTTTATGTCGTTGTCTGTGGTGAATCCACAGTTTTTTTATAGCTAATAGCCGCATTGCTAGTGCGGACGCACATAAGGGCGTCCCTACACAGCAAGGTAGCTAGACGCTTAACTAACAAAGACCTATGGCAAAAACACGTGCTCAGAAAGAGCAGATGATAGCCAGTTTGACCGAGAAGTTCGGCAACACCAAGTCTGTCGTGTTTACGCAATTTACTGCCGTTACAGTGTCCGATATGGAATCTATGCGTTTGCAGGCCCGAGAAGAGGGTGTGCGAGTCGTAGTTGCCAAGAAGTCACTCATGGGCATTGCCGCAAAGGAAGCCGGTGTACCAGACCTTGATGCATCTACACTTCCAAACTCAGTTGTTACCCTATTCGGGATGGACGACGAGATAAGCGCAGCAAAGCTTGCAGCAGAATTTGCAAAAAAGCACGAAGGTGCCCAAATAGTGGGTGGTGTGTTTGAAGGAGTGTTCGCCAGTGCGGATCAAATGATCGCATTGTCAAAGCTTCCTTCAAAACAAGAACTCTATGCCAAGTTGGTAGGAACCATCAATGTGCCAGTATCAGGATTCGTAAATGTCCTCGCGGGCAACTTACGTGGACTCGTTACGGTATTGAAGGCAGTCCAAGAGCAGAAAGCGTAATTAAAGAAATTTGTAAGTTATCTATATGTCAGACGAAACAACAGAGGTGGCAGCAGACGAGAAGAAAGCAGTTGAAGTACCAGAGAAGTTCGCAAAGCTAGTGAGCGAGATTGAGCAGATGTCTGTTCTTGACCTTTCAGAGCTCGTAGCTATCTTGGAGGACAAATTCGGTGTTAGCGCCGCAGCTCCTATGATGATGGCAGCAGGTGGTGCAGCTCCAGCAGGTGGAGAGGCAGCAGAAGAGAAGTCTTCATTCGACGTTGAGTTGTCAGGTGTTGGCGAGAGCAAGATCAACGTGATCAAAGCAGTTCGCGCAATCACAGGGCTTGGTTTGAAGGAAGCTAAGGACATGGTTGATGGAGCACCTATGGTTATCAAAGCCGGTGTACCAGCAGCAGAGGAAGAAGAGATGAAGAAGCAGATCGAAGAAGCAGGTGGTGCAGTTACTTTGAAGTAAATATCCACATAGAGACGAGCCGCAAGGCTCGTCTTTTTGGTATCATGTGTTTAAATGTTTCGAAATATCTATTACAACTTAGTCGCTGCGTACATTGGATTCATGGCTCTCGCGATCACATTGAACGCGCATGTCACATCCGATGTCATAGATGTAGTGTTAACGATTGCAACATTCACGTTCGCAATCTTTCTTGCTTTTTCAGTATCGATACAAAGCAACAGACTCAACAACATTAGAAAATTATTACGAGCGTCCGATGCACATCTGTTGACCCTCTACTTACTCTCTAAGCAGCTCGGCGTTGCAACGCAATCACGATGCAGAAAGATGATCGACGAGCTTCTTGTTACACAGATTGACTATAAACTTCACGATATAGAGTATACGACCCACAAAGTAGTTGAACTGCAACAATTCGTCTTCTCAATAAAGCCAAAGAATGAGAGGCAGTCTACTCTTTTCAGTAGCATGATTAGTTCTGCCAACGACATAATGGAAGGTCATAAAGACTTAATCCACTCCGTAAACAACAAAGTTCTCCCAATTGAGTGGGGCGTCTTAACAGTTCTGTCATTGGTGATCTGGTTCTGTCTGTACTCATTAAACGACGGCACGACATTTGCACTAGTCGTAATCCCCCTCCTGTCTACTGCCTTCCTGCTACTGCTACTGATATTACGCGAGATGAATAGCTTGAGATGGCAGGAAAAACATTGGGACTGGGATCCGCTAATATCGCTGTTCAAAGAACTTGCATTAAAGCCGTACTTTCCAGCACCTGTCTTTACAGAGAAACGCCTAACAAAAAAAGACATAAAAGAAATAGGACCGTACAGGGTAGCAACATACCCAAAGCCGTATCCAGATTTTACAGGTAAAAAGGTGAAAACAATTAAGCAAAAATAAGAACGCCCGAGGGCGTTCTTATTTTGTTATGCTTTGCTTCCAATAAAACGTATCAGTGTTTTTATATCGTCTTTATACGTCTCACCTTTCGCATCAAGTAAGATCGGCTCAAACAAACCGCTCGTCATTCGTTTAGCATACTCAGTGTCAAAATATGCTTTTTTTAGACCCGTAGGTTTTTCAATATAAAAATGGTCCTCAAGTTTCTCGAAGTCAGAACTATCAATCTCTGGATCCTCGATTGTATTAAACAATGCCGCGATAACACCATCTGGTTTCAATACTCTATGAATTTCTTTGAAGATGCCACGAGTATCCTCTTCATTAAAATAATGAAGACCGAGGTGTGAATACACAACATCAAAGATAGAATCATCGAATGGCAACGGATCTTGCAAATCCACTACTTCATAATCAATATCCAGATCGCCAGCTATCTTTCTTGCTACCTCAAAAGCCTTAGCATTAATATCTGTTAAAATAACATTGTATCCACTCTGAGCGAAGAATATACTGTCTTGCCCGAGACCTGCGCCAAGATCAATCACTTTTCCTGACTCTGGAAAGTGCTCGATTGCAATACTTGAAAATATCGTAGGTTTACTTGCCCACTCCTTAGACTCATAGCGCTTATGGCCTTTTGTCCAGTAATCCAATGGTACATTCATACAGTAATATTAACGTTTTAATACACTATCACAGCGCGGATAAAAACAACGCCCGCGGGTGCTGTTTTACTCTGAAAGTTTACGCATGTTCTGTTCAATAAACTCTCGTGAATCGTTTACAACATTATCCATGTCGGACATATCCGAAGTGGCTATGTTAATCGCCAGATCTGCTAATTCACTATATTTTTCATATATCCAATAGCCATTTACGTATAAGAAAACCAGCAACGATGCGGTAGCTATACGCTTATTTCCATTTCCAAACGGATGGTTTTTGATTAATGAGTAATGTAAAATAGCGGCTTTTGCTGACAAAGTCGGATACAGCTCAGTTCCAAATGTCTGCATCGGTGCCTTAAGAGACGCATCTAGAAGACCAGGCGAATGGTTTTCATAAGGCGAAATAGGTTCTTCATCTTTATCGAATGCCTTTAATGCTATATCGTGACAAAGTTCCTGCATTCGTCGTTCGTCAATATAAAATATGGGCATAGCCAGTATTATCAATGACTATGCCCTATCATACTCTGCGAGTTTTTTAAACGTCTCTTGGTACTCTGAAAATGTCTTATCCATCGCCATGTCAAAGCGCTTATCAATATCAACCTCACGTCGATCTAATTGCCGTTTGCTTAAGATACGAAATATTTTCTTTATAAAGTTTCTCATATTGTCAGTATATCATTACCCAAAAATCTACACAAAAACTGAAGAATTGTCAATATTCAAATGTAGCTGATGATGCAGACACGGTTCGTAGAACTGCTATGCATTGTAACTGTTCAACCAACCTCCAACTGCAACCAACACTAACTCCATCCGATCGGCGAACGCATCGTCATCAATCCGCACCCCAACATCTTCTGAATACTCAGAAAGGAATCTTTCATGCTCGGCAACAAGATCGTCGAGCCGCAACAAGGAATCGTCATATCCCTTTGTATTGTACAAGTTACCCAGCAAACCTTTACTGAGATCAAAGCTGATTATAAAAAACTCTACGTTATTGTTTACGAGCTCAGACTTAAACTTCCCCCATTCACGATCCACACTTGCATCGTAAATTAGCACATCGTTGCCTGCGATAGCTTGCCGTATCCGCTCGTCTCGCCTTTTTACGTATTTCTCCTCATCAAACTCACCAAGATCCTCAATCACCTCCGTACGTATTGTATCGTTATTCAAAATTGGCAGCCCTAAGTTGCAGCTCAAATAATGCGACGTTGGTGTTTTCGAGCTCCCTACGGCCCCCGCAAAACTAATGATCTTTTTCATACTAACTAATCTTCGTCCCCTTAAACTTCCCACCTCTCAAAATCGCTCCAATGTTCCTAATGTCCTTGCCGTTCGCCACCACAACTGGAATTCCTGAATTATGCGCTAGACGCGATGCTACTGGGTCAAACGGTGCGCTTAGACCTGGGTCCCACTCGTTACCTACTATTTTACGGAAGTCTGTCCAGGAGATTGTCTCAAACTTCTTTGCGTTCTTGTCTTTGCGTGGGTCCGTCTCGTATACGTAGTCGATGTTGGACAAGTTGATTACGAGCTCGGCCTTTAGTCGTTTAGCGATCCTAGTTGCAACATAGTCCGTTGACCATCCCGGTTTCCAACCTGCTGCAATCTTAACTGGATACTTTGATGAAGCTTTGATACGACTCGGGTCTTTACAGATAACGGGATGCGCCACCTCACGAAAGATTGTTCGCAAAAGGTGAGCGTTGATCCTTGTTGCGTGAATTCCAAGCCAGTCCAGGTCATCTCTCGTTAGCTTAGACACATCGCGTGCAGCGTTCTGATACTCACGCGCAACTCCTCCGCCTCCTGTAATAATAACAAAACGATCTCCTTTTTTAGTTCGTCCTGTGATGAATGTCTTAAACTTTTTCAGAAACTCTGTGTCAATATGTCCGTTTGGGACTATCAACGATCCGCCAAGAGAAATAACGTATGTATGCATAAAAAATGAGCCCGCTAGGGCTCTTTTTAGTTCTTAATTAACCAGTTTGTGGCCATGGACACTACCCACAATATCAACGCTCCAAACATGGCGACGTAGAAACTTGCAATGTCAAAGCCAGGAATAATACTTGCGGCCAGCCACAGCATCAACGCGTTTATTAC
Source organism: Candidatus Uhrbacteria bacterium (assembly GCA_013203725.1). GTDB lineage: Bacteria > Patescibacteriota > Patescibacteriia > UBA9934 > UBA11717 > JABMPK01. The sequence continues at coordinate 6,247 of JABMPK010000102.1, forward strand.
GATCAAGAACAGACCGAGTGTCAGAACTGTGATCGGTAACGTCAACACTACGAGTATCGGACGTACAAGCGCATTCACGAGCCCGAGCACTAGCGCTGCTAGTATCGCGATCCAGATTGAGTCAACGTCAAATCCTGGAACAATGTACGCAATACCGACCAGCGCCGCAGAGTTTATGGCCCATCGGAAAAGTATCTTCATACCTCAAACTTTTCTTGAATTTCCTTCACGCGGGCTTCCAGCGCGCCCAACTTCTTCTTGCAAATTGAAGCCAACTCTAAACCACGTTCAAAATCCTTAAGACCTTTCTCTAAGTCAACTTCCTCTCCTTCAAACTTCTCAGCGATCTTTTCCAATTCTTCAAAAGCATCTTTGAAAGTTACCTCTTTCTTTGTTGGAGACATATTATGTAACATCAACTGTGACTGAACCTTTGGCCAATTCTACCTCCAACCTATCGCCTTTGTCGAGTTTTGTTGGATCTTTCAAGATGCCAGCGCCTTTTCGTACAATCGCATAGCCTCGCCCTAATACTCGTTTTGGGTCCATCTCTCTAAGATATCGCGCTAAGCCGTCCACTCGCTCGGACGATCGCTTAAGCTCTAACCTTATCTTCTCCCCAGCATACTCAATACCAGAAACCGCTCGTTCAACCTCGAACCTAATCGTCTGCAGCACATTCGTCACTCGCGTAACCGCACGATCCACTGCTACCCCACGAGATCTGAGAGCATCGTCAACACGATCCACCATACGTCTCTCCATCATTTCGATCGAAGCCATTATCGCAACCTTATCTGGCACCATCATCTCTGCAGCGTTACTCGGAGTTGACGCGCGCAAGTCAGCTGCGAGTTCCGCCAACGACTCATCGCGCTCGTGTCCTATACCCACCACTATCGGAATCGAGCTACCAAACACGGCACGAACGACAGACTCGTCGTTGAATGCCATCAAATCCTCTAGTGACCCACCACCACGTGTCAAAACAAGAACATCAGGTCGAGTCTCACCTTCAAGCGTGTTGAAATAATTGATAGCCATCACAATCTCCGGCGGAGCGTTCACACCTTGAACTCTAACGTGCGCCAGGTCTATGTCAACATCTCCCCAACGATTTGAGAGTATTCGTACAAAGTCTGTAAACGCAGCAGCATCGCGACTCGTAACAATCCCAATTCGTCCTGGGTATAACGGAATCTCACGCTTACGCGATTCTTCAAACAACCCTTCGCTCGCCAACTGCTTTTTTAAAGCTGCTAACTTCTTTGCCAACGCCCCCTCACCAACAGGCTCGATCCTATTTATATTGAGCGTAAACTGACCATACTTTGGGTAAATCTTCGGCGTCGCTTCAACTATAATGCGATCACCGTTCTCAATATCAACATGTAGCTGATAAACCGTCATGAAACATTTTAATAGAGCACCGTCGTTAACATCCTTGAGCGTAAACCGAATCCACTTTCCCTGAGACACTCCATACTCCGCAACCTCACCCTCTATCACGAGTCTTGGTCCTGCAATCTTAAAAAGCTGGTCGTTGATCAAGTCAACGGCAGCCGATACTGACAACGCAACAGGCTCTCCAGATACCTCTTCCTCAAGTTCGTCATTGCGAGTCGGGCCACCTTCAAGCTCGTCATTGCGAACCGGAGCGGTAGTGGAAGGTGAAGCAACCTTTTCGATTAAGTCAGATCCAGCATCGCTAGTATCGTCATCAGCTTCGTCGTTAAAGTTAAAAAGTGATTGATTCATTAGACAAGAAACCAAGATGGTTGAAACCAATTAATCGTGATCGCGAATAAGATAGCCATTATTGCTGTTGTTACAAAGACCTCGAACCACATCCACTTATCTTCCTTATACCCCATGATTCCAAATCCAAGCGCAGGGAACACCACGAATCCGAGAGTGGCCCACGCGCACAACGCGAACACAATATGTGACAGTGCCGAATATGCCTCGATCTGAACCCAGAACCCAAGCTGGACAGTAAGCGGAAAGAATACTCCATACCCCAGCCCAGCGAGCAGATGTATCAGCAACCCAAGTGCCAAAACTTCGCGATCTTGCAACTTACGGCCAAGAAATGAATGCACATCAGGCAACACAATGTGCGACCCTCCCTTGTGCGCTTTACGGTTCATCTCGGCGAACAATGCAGGCAAAGCAAGCAAGAGTGCAATAAGCACCCCAACCCCTCCGCCAAGTAATATATCGTTTATGTTCATAAAAACTGTTGCAAACCCGTGCTGTTTCTTGCTTATAGGTCCTATTCGTCCTATAGGACCTATATTCCCTAGATGCAACTAACGCGAAAGAAAAAGGAAGCCTTGAGATCTCCCCTATTTTACTTCTTTGAAACAACTATCACAACTTTCGCGCCGTTTGCCGGGTCGCCACCGTTCCAATCACCCATCGCATTCATGATTGTTGTTTGTTTATACACGTACCCATTGCCGTTGCGCGTACCCGGATCATTAGTGACGAATGTGGAGTCTGTGTATCCGCGCACAACAAGCATGTGGTAAAGAGGCCCGGCTCCCGAAAAGTTCGGATTCCCAAGCTCTCGCCCTGCTGCAGGGACAATCACAGGTGACCCACTAGCCAGCGCGCTCTTTATCTCGTCGACAGTAGGATCTTGCACTATGTTAAAGCTGTAGTCTGGAAACATAGCCTCCGCAAATCGTTTAGTCTCCGCGACTGTTGTATCAAGATACAAGTCATACTTTTCGGTCTCCAACGCGACAATGTCTAAAATCGCTTTGTCCGCGCTATCCGCCGAGCTTAAATCAACCAGAGTATTATCAAAAAACGATACAGCCATCAATACACTCGCTTCCTCACAAGCTTCTTGATATGGCAAACCCCAGTTTGAATGCGGCGCCTGAGAAGTAAAAGGAATCGCGAGGTTGATCGACACCGGCACCGCAGGGACGCCTGAATCTTCCTGAACGTTCTGGCTCGTAGGGGTGGGATTCTTCCCACCCACGCTAGCATCTTCCAGCAAATCACCAGCGTCTACCAGAGTATCCTCCTGTGCGATCTCTTGCTCATAGGTCCTATCGGTCGCATTCGACCTATCCTCCTCGGCCGCAACCACTTTCCCAGCATCCTCAGCACCAATCTCCTCAAACGTAACAGCCTCCGGCACACCAACAGACAGAACATCCTGCTGTATCTGATGACGATTCTGATACGCAAACAACCCACCGATCGCGATAGCTCCTGCAAGCAAGATTGTGATTACAATGCGTTTCATTTCTTCCCGGCTTTTTCTTTTAGCCAGTCTTTAAGAACCCTGGTCGCCCTAACGTCATCTTCATTATACTGTATTATCTTTTTCATCATGGGGGCGTTGCCTTTATCCAACCACTCATGGAACCACCGTATTGAGTTTACACCACCCGCATCCTCGCTCCTCCATTGGAACCCAATATATTGGGCGATGTCTTTCAAAGAGTAGAACGATAGAGGGAAGATTACCGCAGGTCGTAACACCGAGTTTAGGTCAATGAAGTTGTTTCGCCAACTCTCAATCGCGCCTTCTGGTGCGCCGAAGCGGTCGATCAACTTTGCGCATACAGAAATCTCGTACCAACCGTAGTGATAAACCGGAGCATGTTGGTTCTCATTCAAAAACGCAGTAAACTCATTCCATGCAGTTTGCTCGTCCTCCTCTCTTTCCGCGACGAATGCGTGATATTTTTCAGTAACCGTACCGTCTTCGTTATACTGAACTTTCAGAACGCCAAACAAATAATCAATATCACGTACAGGGTCAGCCTCAATGTCAAAAAACAGCTCAACTGCCTCGTCTCTGAATTTTATTGGCTCTACAATATCGTGAAGACGTTCCTTTAGCGCTATCGCTTGTCTCTGCAAGAAGGAGAGTCTGTTAAAAGAAATATCTATGATCTTTGTCTCCAGAACTTCCAAGTTTGCCGACGCAAGCCCAAGAACAGTCTTGATTCCCTCACGGTTCAACTCATCAATCTCGCCTCTATGGATGCGGTTCAGCACCGAGAGCTCATCGCACGCCACAGCCTCGTCCAAACAAACCTCAAAGAACGGTGACGCCTTGCAGCCGCTCGTCAAAATATGCCCAGGTTCCTCCCCTGCAAGTATCTTCTCGATTCTATCTAACGTCAATCTATAGTCAGCCTCAAAGACGGCAAGGTTGTAAGACATCACAATGCCGCTTGGAGTCATGATGTACCCGCTTGTAGGCTTAACTTTCTGAATCACCTCCAACAAATCTGCGTAGAACGAACCCTGCATACGGTGCTCATCACGAATACCACGCGGATCTGAAATGCGCTTGATGTCGACTGACACGTAGTAGTAATTACCGAATTCACTCTTCCCTTCAACGCGTTCCAGAATATCCGGTCTCCCAATCCAGTGACCATCCATCAGGACTCCGCTGTAGATTGTACTGACACCTTGCCGCATAAAGTCTACTGTGCGGCTGAACGCGTCGTCCATATCCTCGTCACGCACAGTTTCAAACTCGCCACGTGCTTTCAGCAACCCCTCCATGACTTCTGGTAAGAGTCCGTCGTCAATCATCCGTTCCTCTAACGCATCCAGCCCATTTCCATGAACAAGATCACGTCTAACCCAACGTGGGCATTTTGTGTGATAAAAGAAAGTTTTTTCTGTTAGTTGTTTCATGGTGTCAGTATACACGAAAAAGTATTTTCAATTTATAGTTTAGCAATTTTCAAGTTATTGAGTTCTTTCGCATAATACAACCAAGCGTGTCCCCTTGTCATTGCGAGCGGCAGCGAAGCAACCTCGTTCGGCGTAATGCTTGAGCGAACTCAAGAGATTGCCTATAGAGGTTGAAAATCTTTTTATTAGCAAAACGCGCCCTCAGGCGCGCTCCACTCTTAGTTCAACTCGATTGAATTTATTGTGATTGGTGTTACCGGCTTATCTCCGGTCTGTGGACCGCCTGTTTCCGATGTTGCAATAGCGTCCACGGTAGCTTGTCCCTCTGTTACCTGACCAAAAATGGTGTAGGCGTTTGGAAGTGATACTGCTCCATGCATTATGAAGAACTGACTTCCATTCGTGTTTGGACCAGAGTTGGCCATCGCAAGCGTTCCTGGTGGGTAAGTTGTATGTTCACCACCAAGTTCGTCTGCAAACTTGTAACCAGGACCACTTGTTCCGGTTCCTGTAGGATCTCCTCCTTGGATCATGAATCCTTCGATCACACGGTGGAAGATAATTCCATCGTAGAATCCGGTGTTGGCGAGAACAAGGAAGTTACTTACCGTCATTGGAGATTCTTCTCCAAATAGCTCTACTGTTACATCACCCTTACTTGTCTTGATAGTAGCTGTTCGATTTGTACGATCAGCCGCCTTCAATACGCCTGGGAACGCAGTAGGTGGGGCTGTGAAGTCTGACAAGGAAACTTCCGCTTGAGGTTCTGTGTTCTCGTCCATGTTAGTGTCTTCAACTTGAGTAATACCGAGTACGTCCTCTAGTTCTGCGTTAACGTCATTTTGAGCTGGTTCGCTAACTGCACATCCTGCGCCAACAAGCACAAGTGTCGCGAGTGCGAACGAAAATAGTGTTTTGTTATTCATAGTGTGAAGATTGTAACAAATCCCCTCAAAAATGCAAAAAACAGGCTTTCGCCTGCTTTCAATCTAGTTAAGAATCTGTAGTGACGCGATTCGCCTTGCCTGAGCGTCTAATTGTGATGATTGCTGGTCCAACTTATAACTTGCCATGGACAGTATAGTCACCAACGAGAATACCGATACGAGCAACATCGCCAACACCTGTGTATAACCCAACGGCGGGCAGTTTACACATACACCACTCATTACTGGTGGCTTTACTGCTACTTCCTTCTTCTTAGCTGGAGCCTTTCGCTTTGCCGGAGCCTTTTTTACCGCTTTCTTTTTTGTTTTTGATTCCATATAAAAATATTATAACACTCGGAATCCCTCTTGTCCTGTGGATGACTCAAGGAAATTCGCACAACCCGACCCAACTTCCCACCTTACTATTGCGCGCACCGAGCCTTCTACGTCAGTATCGTTAATTAATAAAGTAGCATCTCGGTCAGTTACAGTGTTCACATTCTGTCCATGAACAGTAGGAGGATCCTCGCATCGACCAGTCAGTGCGGACTCTTCCAAAAGAACATAGTCGCCATCAACTGTAGAGTAAGCAAGGTCTACGTCGTAAGCCTGAGTCCCAGGCGGCATGCTCATAAACGCGCTAGTCAACACGGCATCCCGATCAACATCGCCCACTACCACACTCGGCATCTGGAGTAGTGTCCAGTTTGAAAAATGGCTAGTTGCCGCCTCAAAGTATCCCAACTCATCATCCCGCCGAGTCTCAACAGGTACCCACACAGACCGACCAGCATCAAAGAAACCGATACGATAAGATTTATCAAGCTCGCGTTTTCTTGTAGGCACTCTCAACGCAACAGGAGTCGGAAGCACGACACCATCTGGATTGATCGTATAGATCTTTTCCACGGCAGCAGTCCAGTTCAGCCGCGACGCACCTTCATCAACTTGAACAAGTACATCAAAATCAGACGGGAAGTCACCAGCAACTGTCATGCCACCGTCGACGGTAGAAACTGTCCTATACTCAGGTCGCGTATTCAAAAATAGTACAGCAAACCCAACGACGAAGATAAACCCACCAATCAAAAGAGGTCCAATAACCTGATTATGCGTTTTGTTTTTTATCATGTAGGTATTATAGCAAAAAAATCGAGATGCCAAGATGGACATCTCGAAGTAGTTATACTTTACGCCGCGCGCGCCACTCTTCCGCGGTCAGCGAGTAGACCAATTCGTCTTGCCGATCACCGTCTGAAATAACGATACCCAACACAACATAGCTAGTGGCCTTGTACATACCAGCAATCCACTCACGCTCACGAACCTGGTTAATCGGCAAGACGCGACTAAGCCATCGTCGCGAATCAGGATCATTGATCCACCGAGTAACAATCTCAGCGTCGCTCTCTTCGACCGGACGCAGATACAGACCATCGCCACGCAAAAACACCGTCGGCAACATATCGAACCTACAAAGAAAAAACCCCTGCCGTCACAATGACAACAGGGGTTCTATGTTCGATATACACTACATCACATCAAACACAACACGCCTGCTGCCATTGAGGCACAGAGCATCTCGCCCATGTCGACGTGCTTAATGTTGCGTTTGTATTGATTCATATTGATATTATTAGACCACGGTTTAGGCGTGGTGTCAAGAGGGCGATGTATTAAATGTGGAAGGCAAGGTTGACATGCGAATATTGACATAACGCTCATTTTCCGATACATTCCCCAGATCGTAAAGGGAAATGCTTTTTACGTCGAACAATATTTGTCTCCACAACTTGTGTGAGAACGGAAAATCTAATGATAACAAGATACAGCGCGATGCTGATCACGGTCGCCATTCTTGCGATCGGGTGCGATAGTCAGCAGCAAGAGGTGCAGAGCAAGCATGTGGCGACTTCCGAGATGAATGTCAGCCTCATGCAGCCTTTTGTGAGCCTGGCATCGGTCGAGATTCGAGCGATTGAGTGCAGTGTTCGCGAGTACACAGTGCGCTCGACGCGCAGCGGGAACGAGTACAACCTTCTTTTGCAGGTTGATCCAGAAACCTCCTGCGAGCTCGTGTGGCGTGTCACTGACGACCTCTACCTCACGGGCATGACGGCGGACAGTCTGGGAGTTCAGCTGGACTCGCCGGACGGATCACTTCTGCAAAGTGGAGGCGGTTCATGGGAGGACACTAGTGGCCATCCTACGTCCACTTCGACACGCTTCACCCCAGCACAGGTTGGGATGCCTTTGCGTGGTCTCATCCCGCGCGACAAGAACTTTCGACTGAGACTCAGGACTACAGGGTCATTCCCCATAGTGACTAGAGTGTCCATCGGCTTCATGACTCCCGTCAACGACGGCTTTCCGCCCAACTGACAACCATTTTGCCTATCGAGTACTTCGACGGGATACAACGCTCACTCGGTGGGCGGTTTTTTTTAATAATGACAACTTTCCAATAAGATACTAATGGCTAATATCTAGATAGATTGGCCATTGTAACCGGGGTCGGAGCGTGAATTGCTACATTGTAATTCTGTGATATCATACTTCCATGATCAAACTAGGACTCAAAGCCCCGGCGTTCACCCTTCCCGACAAAGATGGGGTGGAGCATTCACTGTCGCAATATGCGGGCAAGTGGGTCGTTCTCTTTTTCTACCCGCGCGACAACACGCCTGGTTGCACAATCGAGTCGTGCAAGTTTAGAGACATGCAGAGTAAGTTTGAGAAACTTGGCGCTGTGATACTCGGAGTTAGCAAAGACTCAGAGAAAAGTCACGAGAAGTTTGCAGATAAATACGATCTCAACTTTACGCTACTGTCCGATCCCGACACGAAGATGATGGAAGCGTACGGTGTTTGGCAAAAGAAAAAGATGATGGGGAAAGAGTACATGGGAATCGTCCGCAGTTCGTACTTGATAGACCCCAGCGGCAAGGTCGCGAAAGTCTACGACAAGGTGAAGCCAATCTCGCATCCAGGCGAAGTGCTAGCAGATTTGCAAGAGTTAAGCAGTTAAGAAAAACACCACGCGTTATGCGTGGTGTTTTTCTTATTAACTTTACTATCCGTCAACCTTCGTCGGATCTTCACCGAACGACCTATAATCAAATAACAGTTCCTCACCTTTCTTGATATCACGTATCGCAACATCTTGCCCCTCACACCCAGTAGCCAAATTCACTGTTACAACATTCGCCTTCTCTGAGTGATTCGTATATCTCCAACCATCAGCAGCGCAAATGTATAAATCGAGTTGATCGCTCCAGTAACCATAATGATCAAAAAAATGCTTTTGAACCTCCGGCAAGGATTCGTAGCCTTCTTTGGACACCGATATATCCAAATCAGATTCAAACACCCAAACAACAGTGCCTTTTGCAATATCCTGATCGGCAAATAAACCTATACCATGTATTTCACTTGCTCTTGTAACCGTTTTTACTTTCAACATATTCTAATTACCAAACACCACCTCAATATTATTCCCATCCGGGTCCAGGACGAAGGCGGCGTAATATTTCTCATGATACTCAGCGCGAATACCCGGCGCACCGTTATCAGTGCCACCCGCTTCTAAAGCAACTCTATAAAATTCCTCCACGGCATGAACATCCGATGCATCAAACGCCACATGCACCTTTGACACCTGCTCTCCCTCCGAAATCCAAAACACTGGCTTACCAATTCCATAGCCACAGTAACCGCCACCTTCGTGCAATCGCTTTACCCCTAATGGTGCCAACGACTCATCGTAGAAACTTTGGAGACGATCCAAGCTCTTCGTTGTAATTGTAATGTGGTTTAGCATAAATGTTTTTGAGCAGCCTTCAATACCTCTTTGAAGTCATCCTGTGTGTTGAATACCTTGAATCCGTACTTCTTCGCCTCTTTTTCAAAATATGTTCCATAACCTTGCACATACTTTCCCGCCATCGTGATTCGGTTGTTGTCATCCTTGATATGCGGATACATCCAGTCGTACACGCCTTTTGTTGTTTTTGCAAAGCCACTTTTAATCTTTTCAAGATCCGTTTTTACTAGATACACGACTTTGATGTGTTTCCAGTACTTCGTACCCTTAAGTTGCTTTAAAAGTTTAGGCATCAAATTCGCGCCTTCTATAATATAGTCTTCTTCTCGTTCAATGAGCTTCTCTATCAGAGCCTTAACAGGAGGCCACGTTGTCTTGCTTTCAACATTCATTATCCTGATCGCCTCCTTTGCATCTATCACCTCGAATCGAAACTTACCCTTTGGAGTCTTTACACTCTCGCTGGGAAACAATCCCTTTAACTCACTAACTTTATAACTCGACATTATCATCGGGCGCAACACGTCTACGGAAATAAAAGAAATGCGTTTATTACGTGCTATAGCCTTAGATAAAGTTGTCTTTCCACATCGTGGCGAGCCACCAACTAGATAGATCATATTTTATTTGTATGCTCTACTCTGACTGAATAAATAGGATGGGGTCAAGTCCTTACTTCTAACATCTCCAGTTTATCACAACAAAAAGAAAACCGACCGCGCATGCGATAGGGATCTTTTTTTCGCCACGGTGTCAGACACCAAGGAGCACACGACGAAGGTTCTTCGGCTACCGCTCAGAATGACAGGTGGTGGCTCTTGTGTATTTTTGCCAGTCTACTTTTGCAAAAGACTAGCTTTTGTCATTGCGACTGAGGAAGCGACCTCGTGTGGCACTATACATGAGCTTGCTTATAGAGGTTGCTTCGTTCCTCGCAATGACAAGGGACGATCGCTTTGTATTTATAGGCAGATCTTTAACAAAGACTAACCCTATCATCGCTAGAGACCAAGCCTATTCCCCCCGTCATCCTGAGCGAAACGAAGTGGAGTCGAAGGACCTTCGTCGTGTTGTTGTGGGGCTACTATGAACAGTGCGACGAAGGTTCTTCGACTGTCGCTCAGAATGACAGGCTAGGCTACTCCACTATGATAATAAATGATCTTCCACAACTTGAAAATTGCCAAATTGTCTATTGAAAATTTTATTTATCTCTCCCACGGCAAATCCGCAACCCCAACATGACCATACGTCGATATCGCTCTATAAATCGGCTTCTTCAACTGGAACTGCTCTACAATCTCTGGGATCGTCAACTTGAAATTCGCTAATACATAACTTGTTAAATCTTCACCCTTATCTCCCGTCGCCTCCACGATGATCGGATCCGCGCGACCTATCACGTACACAATCTTGATCAACGCCTGAGTCGCCTTCCCGTCGTTCACGAGTTTTCGTGCTATGTAGCGCGCCATGTATGTGCCAGATCGTGACGGATGACTCGGATCTTTTCCCGACAAACTCAAGTTCACGTGTGGAATCAATCCGCCGTACAAGTCCGACGCCGCACGTCGGCCAGACAAACCTGTGTAGCAGGAGAGACCACCCTGAGTGAACGGACCGGCTGGGTTCACGAACAACTTAACATTCTCAACAGAACCGATGACCGGTTTAATCACGTGTTCAAGAATCCCTCCATGCACTTCCTGAACGCGCGTGCCCTTTGCGTGCGACACGAACACAGACACATGAGTCACATCGCGACCCTCCATTGCAACCAACACTCGACCATCTGGTCGAATCCACTGCATTGCCGAGTTGTGCTGGCGTGCCTCGTCTATCTTGCGAGCGAGCGCATGTGCGTACACAACAGGTGCCGGCAACATCTCTCGCGTTGCCTTGGTGGCGTATCCGTAACATACAGCATGATCCGAAGCTGCATTTTTAGCCATCGCGTCACTCCACTCTCTCTTCATAGATCCAAGATGCACGAACGGCTCAATCTCGTCATCATAACCGGCGTCCTTATAGACCTTTTTTGCTATCTGACCAACATCAAAATCTGCCCGCGAGTCGACCTCGCCCGAAATCATCATCGCACCGTGACCGGCAAAAACCTCAATATTTGCTCGTGTTTCCTTGTCCCGACGCAAAAATTCATCCAAAATAGTGTCTGCAACCTGGTCGCAGAGCTTGTCTGGATGTCCCATCAAAAAGCTTTCAGCTATCTTTCTCATATAAACCAATATTCAACAAAATCTTAGCACGGACTTGTGTTAATAGGAAGGAAAGGCCATACTACTAGTATCATTAAATAATCTTGAGTTTTATGCATAATCATGAACATCAAGGGGGATGCGACGACGAGCACGATCACTGTAAGGATGATCACAAAATCTCGGCGCATAGAGGAGAGTCATCATACGGATGGGTATGGATTGTCGGCATCATTGTCGTCGTAGCAGTCGCCCTGTTCTTCTTACAGAGCAATGTTCCACAAGACGCAGACGTTGTGGAAGGTGACGCAATGGCCGACGAGGTTACAGGCGACGTTGCAGAAGATTCGCTTCGAGCGCGACCGCTTGGAGTGTACGATCTTAGCGCGCCTACGTCAGTTGACCCTGGATCTTTCGTTAGCGTAGGTTGGGTAGTGTCAACGGAAGGAGAAGATGCGAAGATTACGTCGACTTCAATTCAGTGGGACACGGTGTCTTTGTCGGATCGTGAGTTCGGTCTAGAGACAGGCACGGAGAACGCCTATGTGAACGCGACGGAAGAGTACGCCGATGGTGAGTACTCAATCCCCGCAATGTTTGAGACAAACCTCAAGGCGCCAGAAAGTGGAGCGATCTACTTCCGCGCAGTTGCGAATGTAGATGGGATGAACTATTGGTCGGAGGAACAAAGCGTTCTAGTGAAGAGCAAGTAAAGTTGAACCGGGCCGTTTGGCCCGGTTTTTTATAATCAAAAGTCGCTTATCCACAACCAACCCTTGCGTTCGGTTTCTGTTCGGTTTAGAATACGAACATAACACGAACAGATAAAGATATGGCAACACTTACAAAAAAACAATCTGAGGTATTCGACTTCATCAAGAAGTTCGTCGCGGCAGAAGGGTACGCCCCTTCGTATCGCGAGATCGCAGAATACTTCGAGCTCTCGTCTCCTGCTACCGCGCATCAACATGTGAAGGCGCTTATAGATAAAGGCTTCCTGGAGACGGGAGAGGGCGGTATCGCAAGGTCAATCGAGATCGTGGAGCCCGAGGAGAAGTTCGACGCTCGTGTCGCCATTCTGCCTCTTGCCGGACTCATCACTGCTGGCGCTCCAATCGAAGCACTGGAGACCAACGACATGATCGCCGTCCCTGCAGACTTTGTAACGGACCAGTTGAACTCGTACGTTCTCAAAGTAAAAGGTAGCTCCATGATCGAGGATGGGATTTTGAGCGGGGACTACGTGGTAGTAGAGCGCAACAACTACCCAAAGAACGGCGACGTAGTTGTGGCCTTGTTGGACAACTCGCACGCGACGCTTAAACGTTTTTACAAAGAAGCGAATCGCATACGTCTTCAACCGGCGAACAGAACAATGGAACCGATCTTCGTGAAAGATGTCATTGTTCAAGGAGTCGTTCGCGCTGTTATAAGACGCTTCAACACAATGTAAGAGTTCGATCCCCACCCATAACTCACAACTTCGATATTGAGCATCGCGACAATCCATGTCCGCGGCGCCCTGTATCGAAACATGGACGATACAGAAGTCTCCTAGCTATGGCTTCGAGAAAGTAATCTTTGGAGCTTATGACTCTGAAGCGAATTAAAAGAGGAGTACAGACAGCCGCAGGTCAACTTTATTCGTGCATCACTGTCTAGCGGACGGGGGTCGCGCTATACCGTGAGCCACGAATACCAAAGACCAAACGCGTAAGACGAGATTAGAATAACTCGTTCTTCCATGCGGCTGTCTTTATTCTGTCAAAATTCAAATAAACGCCAGCATATACCGGCACGTAGGGACAGGTCGCGACCTGTCCACTTCCAGCAAACACCAGCAATCGCATGCAAACACAAGCACGTAAGGACGCCCCTCTGTGCGTCCACGCTAGCAAACACCAGCACGTAGGGGCGGGATTCTTACCACCCGCGCCAGATAACTCAAGCAAAACAAAGCAATTATGGACGGTTCACTAGCACGTCGAATCAACATCGCCACCCACGGTCGTAAACGCAATCTTGGAAGAAAAATAAAGATGTTCCTCAATCTCATGCACACGGCATAAATCCTGTGCGGGAGGGAAGAATCCCTCCCCTGCATACTAGAATGATTTTATAAAATGGCTACTGAATTGATCAATGAGCCGGTGGAGGTGCGAGTCGACTTTTGCGGTCGGCATATTCTTCCGCGTGCCATGAGGTGGAACAACCATACTTATGCAATACATCATGTAAACATGGTCCACAGTAGTTACAACGGCGCGGACAAGCTCTATTTTTTCTCAGTCTCAGACAAAACAAACTATTTTAAACTACAACTCGATACAGCTAACCTCGAGTGGAGATTAGTTGAGATGTACGCAGAGTAACATGGCGATGCCTCACAGTCTCAATCGATAAACGATCTGTGTTTGTCATTGCGAGCGGTAGCGAAGCAACCTAGTTAAGGGAACTCATGTCGTAGGCACTGGTCCAGTGCTTATCGAGGTTGCTTCGTACCTCGCAATGACAAATTTGAATCATACAAAATCCTTTCCTGCCATCATTAGCGTAACTAAGCGAAGTCGAAGGACATTTGTCGTGCAGCTTAATTAGCACTCCAGATTTCCAAGACTAAGGTCCTTCGACTGCCGCTCCCTCCAGAGGCGGGCGCGGCAGAATGACAATTGCTGGATTGGACTTACATATTTTAAATTAATCAAGATTGTTTTACTGTCATTGCGAGTGGCAACGAAGCAACCTCGTCCAGTGGAAGATTGGCGCAATACACATGAGACAACTTGCATAAATCGCTTCCATTTATCCCTCCGAAGGTGTGCTGCGCAATAACAAAAGTACTGTAATCACGTACACAAACTAAACGTATGAATACCTCTCGAATAATAATGCACATAGACTTCAACTCGTATTTTGCGAGCGTGGAGCAACAAGCAAACCCGTTTCTGCGCGGTAAGGCTATTGGAGTTGGTGGAAAGCCTGGCACACGTAGCATAGTTGCAACCGCATCTATTGAAGCAAAAAGGCAAGGCGTAAAGACAGCAATGTCATCTAGTGAGGCAACTAGACTGCTTCCAGAGCTACAGATGATTGACGGGGACGCTCGCAAATACAGCGAGATGACCGACCGTTTTATGAATATTTACAAACGTCATGCCGATGTCGTAGAGCAGTTTTCTGTTGACGAGGCGTTCTTAGACGTTACAGAACAATGCGAAGACTGGATGGATGCCATTGCAATAGCACTCAGAATTCGCGAAGACATTAAAAATGAGATTGGTTCCTACACCACAGCATCGATTGGAATTGCACCGAATAAATTAGTTGCAAAAATTGCATCAGAATCAGACAAACCGCACGGAATGACAGTGGTGTACCCGGATGAAGTTGAAGCATTTTTAGACGAACGCGAACTTTCCGACGTTCCAGGAATCGGTTTCGCCATTTTACGACGCCTAGAAGAGATGGGAATCTCTTCAATAACACAGCTCCGGGAAGCGCCCCTCTCTACCCTCGCCTCTTTTAAACAATACGGACACTTTCTATACAACGTTCCACGCGGCATAGATCATTCACGCGTAAGTGACGTTCAAGAAGTTCCAAAATCGGTAGGGCACTCTTACACCCTGCCTTTCGACACAAGTTCCCCCACTGTCCTACGGGCCACCCTGCTCCACTTAGCAGACAAGGTTGCTTGGCGCTTACGAAAACACGGACTAGTGGCCAGAAGTTTCTCTGCAGTAGTCAGGTTCGAAAGCATGAGTTTTAAAGGCAGTATGGGTAAATTCGACGCACCAACAAACGAAGGGCTTAAAATATTCAACGGAGCATGGACAAAGGTCTCTCCCCTACTCCACTCAGACAAGATAAGACTAGTAGGAGTATCCGCCCGAGACCTCGTTCCAGTTCACGAACAAGTATCATCCGACGCCGGAGAACAAAAACGCACAAAACTCCTCCCAGCTCTAGACAAAATTCAGCACCGCTACGGATCCGGCTCCTGGCTCCGAGCATCCGAACTCCTAGCCGTAAAGCTCAAAGAGCGCACAAACGGCTTCTTCTTCGACCACGTAGGAGAATCGAGCGAGGCGTACTAGACAATAAAGCCCCGCCATTTCGGGACTTTTATCTGAACAATTTGTCTAAAACTGCCCCTCCAGCACATGATCCGCCGGAGCTGGATCCTGGTCTTCTGGCTCTATTGTTATAACTACTTTTCGGTAGTCCCTTTGGTCTTCGTCTGCCTCGTATAACAAATACCACTTTAAATCGTCGGCGTGCTGAATCAAGACGCCTGTTGAAAAGAAATCAAATGGTTTTGACCTAATCAACCACCCTTCATAAAAATACCCTACTGGTGGATCTGGCAAAGACGCAACAACTACATGCTGATACACGCCTTCTACAAACTGCACCGATGCTGTTCCTGAACCATGAGTACCGCCAACGCCAACAAGACCAACCTCCGACGCGCCCTCGTCCACGGCAATAGCAGTCGTGTCTTGAGCTATGTTAGCCTCAAAGTCTACCAAGCTGTCTAATACAATCGCATTGTCCAGTGGAATGGAAAGCACCGATCCTGAAAGTACATCGCTCACCGTGTCTCCTGCAGAAGTACCGCCAATATCAAGCTGAGCTTCTTCGGGCAGTGACACTTCCGTGGAATTCTTTACACCAATATTACGACCAAGAAAGAATACTGCTCACAAAATAACAGCAATTCCTAGAAACTTAGGCCACTTTATCCGCGACCTAC
>JABMPK010000103.1 GCA_013203725.1 Candidatus Uhrbacteria bacterium
AAGCAACGCAATCCAAAGGGCATGACAAAAGAAGAGGTGGATGCAATTCGAAAAGTAAACAGTATTTTGCGCTACTAATGTGATAAAATAGACTTATGGCAGACCAATTTGTTATCCCACAATTTCTTGATGTGGAAAGTAAAATCATCGGACCGATTACGGTGCGACAGTTTGTTGTGTTGATGACAGCAGGATTAGTGATAGTCATAGAAAACAGAGCGTTTGATTTTACACTTTTTCTGATTACAGCAGTTCCAACTTTTGCGATCGCGATTGTAATATCTTTTTTAAAAGTTCACGGATTACCTTTCCACTACTTTTTTCTAAACTTTTTGCAAACATTTCGCAGACCGTCGATCAGAGTTTGGAATAAAAACAAAACGGATGCAGAGATAAAGGCTAGAATGAACCAAAAAGAACCTCCACCTCCACCGCCTCCGTACAGAAAACCGCCTCTAAGCGGGTCCCATCTGCGTGACTTGTCGCTAGTTGTGAATACCGGAGGCGTATATATTCCAGACGAAGCAGAGAAATAATATGGCAAATAAAAAGAAACAACTCGCTGCTCAAAAAAGACCGTCGACTCAGAAGTACTTGGATATTTCCGAGATCAGAGACGACATGGTTGTGTTAAAAGACGGCACTGTTCGCGCTGTGGCGATAGTGTCTAGTATTAACTTTGCGCTAAAATCAGACGACGAACAGCAAGCTGTTATCCAGGCCTATATGCAGTTTTTGAATGGTCTTGATTATCCATTGCAGATTGTCATATATTCTCGACGTATGAGAATCGAGGAATACATTGCCCGCATGAAAGAGGCCAGCCTGGAGTTGAAGAACGAGCTTTTACGGAACCAAATGATAGATTACATAAACTTTATCAAAGACCTAGTGTCTGGAAGCGAGATAATGAGCAAGCAATTTTTTATTGTCGTGCCTTACGATCCAATATCCAGTAAAAAGAGAGGTTTTTTTGCAAGATTAGGCGAAGTCATGTCGCCAGGATCGCGCATAAAGTTGTCAGAAAAGCAGTTCATGCAGAGAAAAGCAGAATTGGACCAGCGCATGTCGCAGGCTTTAGGAAGCTTGAACAGCATGGGCTTATCGGGCGCGCGCTTAGATACGCAGGGCCTAATTGAACTTTATTATAATGCATACAATCCCATCGTATCGGAGGCTCAGTCTTTAAAGAGCGCGGGAGAGTTAGATTTGGATACGTCATATGGCTTTTGAGAAACAAATAGAGGAATTTGAAAAGGGCGATAAAGCAAAGGGTGCTACTAAAGTACCGGTGCCAGGTGTAACGCCCGCTCCAAAGAAGTTGTCGCAAAAACAACAGGACCAGTTGTCTGCAAAAATAGAGCAAGAAAATGTACGTACGCTGTTGGAAGATGAGCGAATCTATCAGCGGGGAATCGTGTCTATTCGTGATCTTATTGCGCCTGCGTCTTTTGAGATGACGTCAAGCTTTCTTAAGCTTGGCGATCAATATGCGCGAACTTTGTTTATAGTTGGGTATCCTAGATATGTTGGCGTTGGTTGGGCCGCCGGTATCATCAACTTTAACTGGACTGTAGACATTTCGATGTACTTCTACCCAATAGAGGCTGCGATTATTTTAAAGCAGTTACAGAAGAAGGCCGGAGAAGTAGAAGCTCAGCTATCAATTGACAGAGACAAAGGGAAGCCACGAGACCCACTGCGCGAAACAGCTTTGCGCGATATTGAGGGGCTTAGAGACCAGCTGACTCAGGGAATTGAGCATTTTTTCCAGTTTGCTTTTTATGTAACGGTTTACGCCAAGGATAAGGAAGAGCTTGATCGGACCTGTGACGATATTGACTCTTTGTTTGGATCAAAATTGATAATGACAAAGCGCGGGTTGTATCAGTCAGAGCAAGGCTTTAACTCAACATTGCCCCTTGGCAACGACGAGTTACAGATAACCTTTAACATGAGCACGAGTCCGATCGCGTCTAGTTTCCCATTTATATCGTCCGAGCTTACGAGTGACAATGGAATCTTGTACGGCATTAACCGACACAACAATAGTTTGATTCTTTTTGATAGATTTAGTTTACAAAATGCGAACGGCGTTGTGTTTGCTACGTCTGGAGCCGGGAAAAGTTACGCAGTCAAGTTGGAGATTATTAGGTCAATGATGCTTGGAGTCGACGTGATTGTTATAGACCCGGAAATGGAGTACAAGTCGTTGTCCGACGCTGTTGGTGGAACGTATGTGAACGTGTCTCTGGCGTCTGATAGCAAAATCAACCCGTTTGACTTGCCTAGAGGAACAACAAGCGATGCTAGTGTTGAGGACATTATTCGTTCCGCTGTGATTGCGATAAAAGGTTTGATGCGCATCATGATGGGAACCCCGCAGGGTTCAACAGGAGCGCTTGGGTTCACCCCGGAGGAGGACGCGATTCTTGATCGTGCGATTTTGGAGTCGTATGCAAAAAAAGACATAACGCCGTCTAGTGATTTGTCAAAAATTGAGTCGCCGACAATGCAAGATCTTCAAGAGGTCTTGGAGGGAATGACAGGTGCTGGTAACTTGGTTGCGCGAATTCTTAAGTACACCGAGGGTACGTTTGCTGGGTTATTCAGCTCGCCGACGACCGTTGAGACAGACAACCAACTTGTTATTTTCTCTGTTCGTGACTTAGAAGACGAGTTGCGCCCGATGGCTATTTACAACATCATTACATATATTTGGAACGTGGTAAGGTCGTCCAGAAAGAAGCGTTTACTCGTGGTGGACGAGGCTTGGTGGTTGATGCAACATGAAGACTCTGCACGATTTATTTTTGCCATTGTTAAACGTGGACGAAAGTACTTCCTTGGTGTTCAGACAATCACGCAGGACGTAAACGACTTTTTGCGCAATCAATATGGACAGGCGATTGTGACAAACTCAAGCATGCAGTTGCTTATGAAACAGTCTCCGGCAGCCGTAGACTTGGTGCAAAAAACATTCAACCTGACAGACGCCGAGAAGTTCTTGCTACTCGAGGCAGGTATTGGACAAGGTATCTTCTTTGCCGGAAACAAGCACGCTGCTATCCAGGTTGTAGCGAGTTATGTGGAGGATCAGATTGTGACAACAAACCCAGAGCAGCTACTTGAGATGGAGGGCGAGCGTAGAGAGTTTGAGGAAGAGTTGAAAGGCAAAGAATTAGCAGAGGCAGGAGTGGTGGACGATGATGAAGCAAAGCGACAGATTGAGGCAGAGATTGCAGAAGAGGGGGCAGCTCTTGAACAATCATTAGAACAATAATATGCAAATAACCCCACATCAGAGAAGATCGATCATACTGGCGTTTATAGTCATCATTTTGGTTCTGCTATTTTTACTTTGGTTCTTATTGTTTAGAGGGAGCGAGGTCGCGCCTGAACCTGTTGTTGTAGTCGAGACTCCAACAACACAGGTTCGAGACACGACTCCAAGCGCAGTTGTTGTTGCGCCAGTTACGGCAGAGGCTGCAACTGCGCGCGTGGTTGCAATGAACTTTGCTGAGCGCTATGGGACATATTCTACAGATGCGCCGTTTATGAATGTGAACGAGGTGAAGGAGCTGAGCACGCCTGAGTATTTTGCAGTTTTGTTGGGTGGAGTCACAGACGTGTCTTCAGACACGTTTACCGGGGTTTCGTCGCGTGCGTTATCTGTAAAACTTCAGTCTGGTAGTGAGGAAACTGGGCAGGTTGTGTATGTTGTATCCGTTCAAAACGAGATTGAGCAGGGAACGCGATCGAATACGTCTGTGGAGTATAAGTCTGCAACGGTTACGGTAGAAAAACGCGGAAGTTTATGGTTAGTGAATAATTTTCAATGGAATTAGGGTTGATAAATAAAGTAAAAGATACCATTTTTCCCCAGCTGTGCATTGCATGCCAGCGCGACGGTTTCCTCTTGTGTGTAGAATGTCGCGCTGTTTTTGTTTGTAGACATATTCAACATTGTCCTGGGTGCGAAGCGGTGACGACGTTCGGCGCACGGTGTCCTGAGCACTACGATCATGTGCTCGATGGAATTGTGAGCGCAACTTGGTATGCAAATCCACTATCCAAGAGGTTGATCAGGTTGTGGAAGTATCGATACGCGAGAGATGCAGAGCAACACATTGGTTCAATCCTGACACAGTGGTTGCAAGTGACTCAGCAAATTCCAAGCGGTGATTGGGCTATTGTTCCCGTGCCGTTGCATGAGAGGCGCGAGCGGGAGCGTGGGTTTGATCAGAGTTTGATGTTAGCGCATACGATTTCCATGGAGTTGGGGATCCACCTTAAGCTCGATCTTGTACGTCGTGCACGGCACTTCCAGAAACCTCAGGCAGAACTAGACGATTCAAAGCGAGTCGCGAGGTCGTTCGCTGGGGTCTTTGAGGTGAATACAAAAATTACTGTACCAAAACAGGTGTTGCTGGTCGACGATGTCTATACGACTGGAAAGACGATGTCTGCCGTTGCGTCTGAATTGAAGTCGGCAGGTGTTGAGGTTGTTTGGGGGATCACGTTTGCGAGAGGGAATTGAGTCCACTTGACCGCATACTGAGCGCGTGAGAAGGTGCAGCTCAGAGGAGGGGCTTGTCGTGTGTAGAGTCCAACGTGTCGTTGCACTTGCTGGGTACATCTGTGCCGGCAAGTCAACATTGGCAGCAGCGTATTGCGCGCGTCATCCTGGCGCGCGTACATTGCTCATTTCCGAACTTTTGAAAAAGATGATGGAGGACCAAGGGCTACCGACCAAACCGAGGTCGCGTATATCGGCGTTCTACATGTTGACTCTTGAAGAGCGTGGTGAAGGGTTCCTGGCCAAGATGGTGCTTGATCACGTACGAGGAAACCCAGCAGATCTGTACCTCCTGGATGGGTGGAGGCGTATTGAGCAGCATACGTTGATGACTGCGAGTCCAGAGGTCAGTTTCCTAGGAGTGTTCATTGAAGCACCACCACAAGTCATGTTTGACCGTTGGGTAAGGCGAGCAAGAGCCGGCGACGGACCAGACTTTTCTCGGGAAGCGTTCATGGCGCAGAAGATGCTACCATCGGAAAACGAGATTCCAGACTTGATCCGTTTGTCAATGATCGTTATGGACGGTAGCCAGCCGAGAGACGTCGTTTTGAGTAGATTCGAACAATACCTGCAAAACGAGTCCTTCTAGGGCTCGTGTTTTTTTAAAAGAAAGCACGGTCCCAGGGGAACCGCGCTTCGTAGCTGCTGCTGTCGTTCAGACCATCATGCCGTTGGCGTTGATGGTGGCGAAGCCCTGGGTGTAGTAGGGGTGGACGACCACGTGAAAGAGGCGGGTGGCATCTTCCTCGGAATCATCCTCCACGAACTTGAACCGGACGCCGCGGATCACGACCTGACCATGCACGATGTCGGCGTGGCGCAGGCTGTCTGCCGTGATGCGGCCCTCCAGGTAGAGGTACACCGCAACCGCCGGGCTCACGAGAACGTGATCGATCTGGTCACCAAGTCCCTTCTTGATGTCCCTCCCGATGACGTTGTCGATCCCTTCTCCGATCAATGCGGACGGAACGGCCGTGGCTCGCTCCCTCCCTTGGAAGACGACCCAGGTTTCTTCCTGGTCCACGCCTCGGTTCACGAAGAACCGCACCGTTCCGTCTGCCTCGAGTCCCACCGGGCCCCTGTTGAATTCGCTCATGAACAATGACTCCTAGTTAGTCGTGCAAGACGACCGATGATATCCAGTACACGCTGCAAAATAGCACGGGTATCTGGCGAATTCTCTAGCTGATGCGAAGGTACAGTAAAATGTCGATCTTGTCAACCGTTACACGTTGCGGTTCTCAAGACTATTTGAAATAGCTTTTCAAAGTGTTAAAATTGTCCTATGAAATATAATAAACTAGTACGCGACAAGATTCCGCAGATTATTGCAGACGATGGTAGCATTGCTGTTACACACATTGCAGATGGTGTTGAGTATTGGGAGATGTTGAAGGCTAAGTTGCTGGAGGAGGCTGCGGAGGTTGTTGAGGACACCAACGTCAAAGAAGAGTTGGCTGATTTGTTGGAGGTGATACATTCGATACTGGAATATAAGAAGATATCGTTCGATGAACTGGAGGTCGTACGCTTGGAGAAGCGAGCAAAGAGAGGGGGTTTTGAGGACAGAATTATTTTAGAGGAAACGCGTTAAAGCTGAAATATGAATGAAGTAAAAAAGACTGTCGCGATTCTATTTGGGGGCCAGTCCGCGGAGCATGAGGTTTCTTTGATGTCTGCGCAGAATGTTTACGATGCGATGGATAAGGAGAAGTATAATCCGATATTGATTGGGATAGATAAAACCGGTCGATGGTTGTTGAACTCGGATAACGAGGTAAAGATTTACCACGCCGGCGATGAGGTTGTTTTGGTTCCGGGTGGCGGAGGCAGGATTTATAATATTGCAAAACCAGACGTCGATCTTACTGTCGACGTTGCATTCCCAGTTCTCCACGGACCTTTTGGCGAGGACGGTACGATTCAAGGTCTACTCAAGCTCGCCGGTGTGCCTTTTGTTGGTGCAGGAGTCTTAGGATCGGCAGTTGGGATGGATAAAGACGTGATGAAACGTTTGCTGCGCGATGCAGGGATTCCAATTGGAAAGTTTATTGCGGTTCGATCCGGATATGAGGTTCCTGGCTTTCAGGAGATCGAAGCCGCGCTAGGATCGCCAGTGTTCGTAAAGCCGGCAAACATGGGATCGTCTGTTGGTGTAAGTAAGGCTCGTGATGCCAAAGAATACGACGCTGCAGTTTTTGACGCCTTTAAGTTTGATAGCAAAATATTAATAGAGGAGATGATAGAGGGCCGCGAATTGGAATGCGCTGTGTTGGGTAACGAGAGCCCAAGTGCATCTGTGGTTGGTGAGGTCATCATGGACAATGGTTTTTACACGTACGACGAGAAGTATTCAGACACAAGCGAGGCGAACGTGGCGATACCGGCTGACATATCGAACGAAGCAACAAGAGCGATACAAGATATCGCGCTCCAGACATTCAAGACTCTTGAGTGCCGAGGGCTGGGTAGGGTAGACGTATTTTTAAAAGCAAACGGCGATATTGTTGTAAACGAAATCAATACAATCCCCGGTTTCACAAAGTCGAGTATGTA
>JABMPK010000104.1 GCA_013203725.1 Candidatus Uhrbacteria bacterium
CACAGGAGCTTAAAAACTTGGCAGCAATCGCAACGCCGGACTCGAGCACGATCCAGATAGAACCGTGGGACGCTGGCGTTGTGAAGGATATCGAGAAGGCGTTGACTGAGGCAAACCTTGGCATGATGCCAAGTGTTGTAGGCAAAGTGATTCGGTTGAATGTTCCGCCATTGACCGAGGATACGCGCAAAGATCTGGTTAAGATGATCGGGAAGAAGGTGGAAGAAGCGCGTATTGCAGTTCGCAACGTTCGCGATGATATCAAGAAAACTGTGGAGCACATGGAGAAGGAGAAAGAGATTGCAGAAGACGAGCGTTATCAGCTACAGGAAGAGTTGGATGTGATGACAAAAGAAACCAACGACAAGTTGGAGGCGTTGGGCAAGGAGAAAGAATTACAAGTGATGACGGTATAATATGGATGATAAGAATGATTTGATGGAAAAACTCGTGTCGCTTTCTAAGCGGCGCGGTTTTGTCTTTCCGTCTTCAGAGATTTATGGAGGTTTTTCTGCGGTTTACGACTACGGTCCTTTGGGAGCAGAGTTGGCGAACAATATTAAGGCAGCTTGGTGGAAGGAAATGGTTCACGAGCGCGAGGAGATTGTTGGGCTGGACTCTAGTATTTTTATGTCTCCAAAAATTTGGGAAGCTTCTGGCCACGTTAGTGGTTTCTCCGATCCTCTGACAGAGTGCAAAGTTTGCCACACACGCTCTCGAGTAGATCATCTCTTGGAAGAGATAGACGTGTTCGCAGACGAGAAGATGAGTGAAGACGAGATCAACAAACTGTTGGACGACAATAAAGGTAAAGTGAAGTGTCCAAAATGTGGTAATAGTGATTTTACTCCATCCAAGAGCTTCAATCTTTTGGTGAAGTCGAATTTGGGAAACTTTACAGGGGACACAGACGCAGATCCTGTTTACCTGCGGGGGGAAACGTGTCAGGGAATTTATGTGAACTATAAGAATGTTCTGGATTCAATGCATGTAAAAATTCCGTTTGGAATTGCACAGATTGGAAAGGCGTTTCGGAACGAGGTTACTGCTAGGCAGTTTATTTTCCGTACGCGCGAATTTGAGCAGATGGAAATGCAGTACTTTGTGCATCCAGATGAGGCGATCTCGTTTTTCAAGATATGGAAAGAGCGTCGCATGGATTATTACAAGAAGCTTGGTATCAATATGGAGAACCTGCGTTGGCACGAGCACGAGAACTTGGTGTTCTATGCAAAGGCCGCCTTTGACATTGAGTATAAGTATCCATTTGGTTGGAAAGAGCTGGAAGGAGTTCACGCTCGTGGTGATTATGATTTGACTCAGCACTGCAAACATTCCGGTCAAAAACTTGAGTATGTTGACCAGGTGAAAGGCGAGAAGTTCACGCCACATATCGTGGAGACGTCAGTTGGAGTTGGTCGTACAATGCTGATGGTGATGGCTGATGCTTACACCGAAGAAGAGGTTGGAGATGACACAAGAGTTGTAATGAAGTTCGCAAAGCACTTGGCTCCAATCAAAATCGCTGTATTGCCGTTGTCTAAGAAAGACGAGTTGATTGAACCGGCGCGCAAGATTTTCAACAGTCTTAGTGGAACATGGCACACGGACTTTGACGCAACGCAATCAATCGGAAAGCGCTACCGGAGACAAGACGAGATTGGAACACCGTATTGCATCACAGTGGACTTCGATACACTCGAAGACGGCGCGGTTACTGTACGTGATCGAGATACGATGGCGCAGGAGCGGATAAAGATCGAGGAGCTGATTAAGTATTTTGAGGAAAAGCTAGGTTGATATCGCTGAAACGAAAAGGTTGCTTCGTCGTTCGTCTCCGCCCCCTCCTCGCAATAACTAGCTGATTAAGTATTTTGAGGAAAAGCTAGGTTGCCAGTATGTTGTCATTGCGAGTGGTAACGAAGCAACCTCGATAGGTGCTCTTACATGGGTGCTGTACGAGGCTGCTTCCATTCGTCCCTCCGTAGGCGGGCGCGGCGCAATGACAGGATCGGTACCGAGACACGATGGTGCAGGAACGGATTAAGATCGAGGAACTTATAACATATTTTTTTAAACAAACTATAAACGTTTTGTCATTGCGAGGAACGAAGCAACCTTAATAGGTGCCGCGCTTGAGTGGCGCTTAAGGAGTTTGCTTCGCTACCGTTCGCAATGACAATGATGACTATGAAAGAAATCAAACTCAAAAACGGAATCCGAGCATTCCTTGCGCCCGTTGAAGGGACTGCGGCGACTACTGTGCTTGTGATGACAAAGGTTGGGTCGCGGTACGAGACTACTGAGCTTAACGGTGCGTCGCATTTTATTGAGCACATGATGTTTAAAGGTACGAACAAGCTGCCAACACCCTCTGAGATATCTCGCGCGCTTGATGCGATTGGCGCGGACTTTAACGCTTACACGAGCAAGGAATATACTGGGTACTACATTAAGGCTGATTCGATTCATCAAAAATTTGCAATCGACACGTTATACGACATGACGTTTGATTCTTTGTACCCTGTGGAGGAAATGGATCGCGAACGACGCGTTATCATTGAAGAAATAAACATGTACGAAGACACTCCCGTTCGTCATATCGATGATCTTTTGGAGTCTGTAATGTTTGAAGGTAACACTCTAGGTTGGGAGATTGCAGGGTCGGCAGACACCATGAAGACGATGGGACGCGAAGAAGTAATGAAGTTCCGTGATAATCATTACCGACCGTCACGAATGACGATTGCTGTTGCCGGGAAGGTGGACGATAGTGTTGAGGCTTGGCTGAACGATACTTTTGGAAACGTGGCTGGTGACGATGCGTCTGATGGTTACGAAAAGTTTGAGTCATTCAAAGAGTACGACGTTCCTCCAGTTAGAATGCAGAAAAAGGTCACTGAACAAGTGCATCTTGGACTTGGATTCCCAGGGGTCTCTTACGACGACGACCGCGCGCCTGCAATGAGCGTCTTGGCTACATTGCTCGGCGGGTCCATGAGTTCACGGTTGTTCATGAGCGTCCGAGAAAAGGGCGGGCTAGCGTACAGGATTAACGCAAGACACTCGGCGTATGAGGATACTGGAATTCTTGCGATACTCGCGGGGCTCGATAAGTCTCGACTGTCCGAAGCGATGGATCGCATATTTATTGAGATCGACGATATTGTTGCAAACGGACCGACGGATGAGGAGATGCAACGAACGAAGCAGTTTATTCGTGGACACATTTTGCTCGCGATTGAAGACTCGGCTAGTCGCGCAGAGTGGTACGCACAAAAAGCGTTGTTCCTAGACAAGGTAAAGACACCTGAGGAGCGAATTGCTATTATAGAAGCTGTAACGAGCGAGCAAGTTCAGTCGCTTGCGAAGGAGATTTTCAACAAAAAGAAGATGACAATGAGTTACATAGGCCCA
>JABMPK010000001.1 GCA_013203725.1 Candidatus Uhrbacteria bacterium
GTCTTACCGGGAAAAGACACTGACAGCGACGGACTCACCGATATTGAGGAATTGCTTTACGGCACACAGCCAAATAAGCCTGATACCGATCAAGACGGTTTCTTGGATGGCAACGAAGTGTTTCACCTTTTCCACCCAGATGGATTTGCTCCAGAAACACTTTTGGACACAGGCGCAGTGGCACAGATGCATCCAGAGGGAATGGCGTTCATGATTAATGTAATCACAAAATGGCAACACACAGTGTCTACCGAAGACATGACATTGACTACTACCGCCGCAACCGGGGAGTCATTCACGGTAGAACAATACGCCGTGCCAGCTTCTCAGAGTCTGCAACAGTTCTATACGGAAAAGGTAGTTTTGGGGGATAGACAGAACTTAGAGCCGTTCCGAACCAAACAAGGATACACTGGTATCTGGACCCAGGATCACCAAACGGCATACGTCCGATTCTCCGACGATGTTGTACTTGAATTCAAGTACGTTCTTGGTGGCGCTACACGGACTCAGTATCGGCAGACATTCGAGATGTTCATAAACAGCCTGACCAACGGGCTTCTAGAATCATGATCAAGCACGAGTTGAATTATGGTCGGCTTTTGGGTGGGCAAAGGATAAGGGGGAAGGCAGTGTCCGAACTGATAAGTCGAGCTGAGAAAATTTTAAAACTAAAAGGTGACCGGGAAATATCGATCGCCTTTGTTTCCAAGTCCGAGATGACAAGGTTGAACGAGTCGTACTACGGAGGTTCTGGAGTCACCGATGTTCTTGCTTTTCCGTCAGAGGAACAGTATGCAAAGTCTGGCTACTTGGGAGAGATTTTGATACATTACCCACGAGCAAAAAAACAGGCGTTGGAAAACGGTAAGACTCCACTGTCTGAAGTGAAGTTGCTCGTCGTCCACGGTCTCTTACATCTACTCGGGTATAACCATGACACTCCAGCTAGGAAGTCTCGCATGTTCCGCCTTCAGGATCGAATACTAGAATCATAATTATGGGCAAACGAAATTCATTTTTCTCAAGTTTAAGGCATGCGCTCAGAGGGATTGGAGTAGTGCTAAAATCAGAGCGTAATTTTCGTGTTCAACTAATTGTAGGTGTACTAGTTTTGTGTACAGCAGTGTTTTTTGAAGTGAGGGTATGGGAATTCATATTATTAATATTACTCGTTTCATCTGTCTTGGTTCTTGAGCTGTTTAACAGTGTGATCGAGCGAATGGCGGATGGATTAAAGCCACGTTTGCAGCCAATTGTTCGTGATATCAAGGATTTGATGGCTGGCGCCGTGCTTGTAGTTGCTATGACATCGGTGGTGATAGGCATCATTATCTTCGGCCCTTATATTCAGAGCTTGATTTAATAGCCCAGAGACGGCTATAATAGAGAAACTATGGCGAAAGGATCACCACTATTAACAGGTATCGACATCGGATCTTCATCGATCCGTATTGTTGTTGGTCAACGTGTTGAGCGAGATCGAGGCGTTTCTGACCTTACAATCCTAGGCGCTGTGGAGATTCCATCTCAGGGTATTTCGAAAGGTTCAGTCACAAGTATCGATGATGCTGTGGCGAGTGTTTCAAAGTGTCTTGAACACGCCGAGCGCATGACTGGTCAGCCGGTGCAAAGTGCGTGGGTTGGAATCAGTGGTGTACACATAATTGCACAGGAGAGTAAGGGGGTGATTGGTGTCGCTCGGAGTGACGGAGAAATTCGCGAGGAAGATGTTGATCGCGCAATCGAAGCGGCGCGTACCGTTGCGACTCCAAGTAATCACGAGATCTTACACGTGATTCCAAAGAGCTTCACGGTTGATGGTCAGAGAGGAGTTAAGGACCCAGTTGGAATGACAGGAATTCGACTGGAAGTTGACGCTCTTATTATTCAGGGACTCACGTCTCAGATCAAAAATATAACTAAATGCGTTTACAGGACTGGTCTTAATATTGACGACATGGTCTTCTCGGTTCTTGCAACTGGTGAGGCTGTATTGTCGCCAAAGCAGAAGGAGCTTGGCTCCGTTGTTGTGAATGTTGGAGCTCAGACAACTAGCGTTATTGTGTATGAAGAAGGGGATGCAAAGCACGTTGCAGTGTTGCCGATTGGCGCGGACCATATTACGTCAGACATCGCCATTGGGCTCAGGACATCCATTGAGGTGGCCGAAAAGATCAAGTTGAAGCATGGGACTGCATTGCCGTCCGACACAGAGCGCGGCGCTAAGATCTCCGTGTCCGATTTTGGAGCTTTGGGAGAAGAGACATGCACGCATCAGTTCTTAGCAGAGATCATCAACGCTCGTTGTGAGGAGTTGTTTGAGAAGGTGGACGAGGAGCTCGCCAAGATCGATCGATCAGGACTACTACCAGCTGGTGTATTCTTGACCGGCGCTGGTGCAAAACTTCCTGGAATGTCGGTGATCGTGAAGGAGGTATTGAGGTTGCCAGTTACAATGGGTACTCCATTGGGAGTATCATCTGCAGTGGAGCAGGTGAACGACATTGGATTCGCGACTGCCATCGGGTTGGTTAAATGGGCAGAGGACTCGGAGGGCGGGTCTGGCAAGGTGTCGTTTGGCTCGTTCATGAATAAGATGAAGAGCGTAGATAAAATAGGCGATACGGTGAAGGGGTGGATGAAGGGGCTGATGCCTTAGGGATAAGAATAGGGAATTGGGAATCGGGAATCGAGGGAGACCGGGGCGTTGAGCCTCGGTTTTTTTCTTGCCTCCCAATTCCTAATTCCCGATTCCCGATTCCTAGCTCATGTCTAGATCCCCTTGACACAACATTGACCGCATGCCCTCTAATGGTATAATCCATGCATAAAGTACGTGTTCATGTTTGGAGGACTGAACAAGTAATGTATTCAAAAACAGAACTCTAATACTCCATATGGCACAGGTACAACCAGAGATCGAAACATTTGCTCGCATCAAAGTGATTGGTGTAGGAGGCGGTGGAGGTAGTGCGATAACGCGCATGGTAGAGTCTGGAATTAAAGGCGTCGAGTTCATTGCTTTGAACACAGACGTGCAGGCTTTGCATCATTCACCAGCCCAACAGAAACTTGCCATTGGCAAGTCTGTTACTCGTGGACTCGGAGCCGGCATGAATCCAGACATTGGATATCGCGCAGCGGAAGAGAGTCAGAACGAAATCCGAAACCTGATCAACGGAGCCGACATGGTGTTCATTACATGTGGACTCGGTGGAGGAACGGGTAGTGGCGCTGCGTACCATGTTGCAAAGTTGGCACGGGACGTTGGAGCGCTCACAGTTGCCGTAGTAACAAAGCCTTTCACATTTGAGGGCGCTCAGCGAAAGCGTATCGCTGACGAAGCATACGACAAGCTCGCAAAAAATGTAGACACTATTATTACTATTCCAAACGATAGAGTGCTACAAATCATTGACAAAAAGACAAGTTTGATGGATTCGTTCAAGATCGTCGACGACGTTCTTCGACAGGGTGTCCAGGGGATCTCGGAACTGATTACAATCCCAGGATTGATCAACGTTGACTTTGCTGACGTGAAAGCGATCATGCAAAATTCAGGATCGGCGCTCATGGGAATCGGCCGAGCGTCTGGCGACAACCGAGCGGTTGAGGCTGCTAAACAAGCTATCGCAAGTCCGCTACTCGAGCTCTCAATTGAGGGTGCTAAGGGTATCTTGTTCACAATTACTGGAAGTAGCGACCTCGGCATGCACGAAGTAGCAGAGGCAGCGAAGGTAATCACTGGATCCGCTGACGACGACGCGCGAGTTATCTTTGGAGCGAACGTAAACGAGGCGATGGAAGATGAGATCTTGATAACTGTTGTAGCGACTGGTTTTGAAGGTTCCGAGCATGCATCAACGGTTTATGGAACAAGTTCAGTCCCAGCGGCAGCCACTTGGTCGCCTCCTGTGACAAGGGTCGCTCCCGTAAAAGAGCAGCAAAGTATGCCTGATTTCATGAACACATCTGGTGTTCCTGACAGACATGATGAAGACAAAATGCCTTCAGCTCTCTCACGACGTATTCCGTCTGAAGATAGACAGGCAATGTCTAGCGAAGCGCCGATTCCTCAAGTGCAGGAAAACGATGAAGATAATCAAGATTCGATAGACATCCCAGCGTTCATTCGAAAGAAAATGATGTAGGCCTTTACAGAAACGGGTTAAGTACCCGTTTTTCTGTTATAATGGTTGTATGAATTGCCCGATTTGCAATAAAGATTCGAAAGTTGTGGATACGCGATTGTCGGCCGATGGGCTTGGAATCCGTCGTAGGAGGGAATGCATAACTTGTGAATACCGCTTCTCAACTGTTGAGGAAGTGGAGCTTATGGATCTTACTATCGTAAAGCGCGATGGGAAACGAGAGAATTATTCTCGCGAGAAGATGCTGAAAGGTGTAGTTCGTGCGTTAGAAAAGAGGCCGTATACGGAGCCTGGGTTAAAAAAATTAACTCATTTCATAGAGCGCGATATTCAACGTAAGAAAGCGTCGGAGCTTACGAGTGCGGACTTAGGCGATGTTGTGATGAATCGTTTACGGGCCTTTGATAAGGTAGCGTATATAAGATTCGCAAGTGTCTACAGGCAGTTTGAAGATGTGCAGACATTCCAAAGAGAGCTAAATGAGTTGATCATGAAACGAAATAAAACGATTTAGTATGAGAAGAACGAAAATTGTGTGCACCATAGGTCCGGCTTCTTCTAAGCCAACGGTGCTAAAGAAGATGGTAAAAGCTGGGATGAACGTAGCTCGTTTGAATTTCTCTCATGGAACACACGAACAGCATGCGGGCTTTATCAAGGAACTGCGAAAGATTGAGACAGACGTGGGAGAGCCTATTTTAATAATGCAAGATCTGCAGGGGCCAAAAATTAGGATTGGAGAGCTTCCTGACAAAGGCATAAACCTCAAGGAAGGGTCAACACTACATTTTTCACCTAAAGCCAAGAGTTTTACTGACAAAGAGCGTCTTATTCCAGTTACATACGGTGGATTCTCTCGCGATGTTAAAGCCGGCGACAGGATCATGATCGACGACGGAAATATTGTTTGTGAAGTTTCCAATGTGCAGAGAGGTATCGTGACAGCTCGTGTACGCATTGGTGGGGTAATAACCTCTCACAAGGGCGTGAACTTGCCGGACTCAAGTGTGCGGCTATCAGCATTGACTGCAAAAGATCAGAAAGATGTTGCGTTTGGCGTGCGATACGACGTGGACATGATTGTGCTGTCGTTTGTGAGTAACGCCGAGGATATTAAGAAGCTTAGAGAGCTGATAAAGCGAGAAGAAAAACGACAAGGATTCAAGAATCGCAATATTAAGATAGTAGCGAAGGTTGAGAGGGCTGACGCGATACACAGAATAGACGAGATCATTGAGGAGACAGACGCTGTTATGATAGGTCGTGGTGACCTTGGCGTGGAGATACCAGCCGAGGAAGTGCCGATTCGACAAAAAGAAGTGATTCGAAAATGCAGATGTGCAGGTAAGCCTGTTATTGTTGCGACTCAGATGTTGGAGAGTATGAAGGAAAAACCAAGTGCAACACGTGCTGAGGTATCCGATGTCGCAAATGCAGTTATCGACCACGCAGACGCCGTTATGTTGTCCGCAGAATCTGCAACCGGAAAGTATCCGGTAAAGGCGATAGAGACGTTGGCGAAGGTTGCGATTACAACTGAGAAAAGCGTCTACGACGATATCCGGCCAGACGAGATGTGTGTTGATGAACATGACGCTAAGATCGCTTCACAAATTCGCGTTGCGTTTGAAGGGGAGGGCGTTGATGCTATTGTAACGAGTGCGCAGTTTGGTGATGTAGCCGAGCTCGCCAATAGACATCGACCAGAAGTACCAATATTTATCGCGTCCTCAGAAGAGAAGATAGTGCGTCAGTACAACCTTCGATGGGGAGTACGACCTTTCTTGCTAAAGAAGGCAAGGTCGTCCGACGCGTTTGAGAAGGCGGCGCGCAACGAGTTGGAAGCGCTGAAGCTTATAAAGAAAACTACAAAGATCCTGTTTATTACCGGGGTCAAATAAAGCAAACAAAAAATGAGCCTTGTGCTCATTTTTTGTCTCCTTCTTATTTCTTCGTCTTCTCAAACAACATGTGTAGCGCACCCAATCCAACAAGGATGTATACGATACGTTCTGCGAGTGGCAGTGTGTCGAATATTGCGTTCACCAGGTTCCAATCGAACAATCCGATAAGTCCCCAGTTAACAGCACCAACAATAACGAGCCACCAAGCGACCTTGGTTAAAGAATTACTCTTCATAGTGCAGTGTTGTGATGAATAAAAATCTACATTCATTGTACCGTGTTGAGGGAGACGCGGAGAAATGGAGGTGTGGACAGATTGATAAAATGATCGTGATGATTTCGTCGCGGATTTTTAGTGCAGGTCTTTGTATACATCTCTTGTCGCGAACATGTGAATGTGATAAGTTGCATTTGAACTTAGCCATGGAGGCAACGATGAGTGACGATAGCAATCAGCAGGGTCGGTCTCAGATGTGGTGTCTCTTCCACGGGTCTGCGGATGAGCAGGAGCCCGCGGCCAGATCGATCGAGAATGGTGCGGATGACTGCCCGCCAGACTGTCCCAACTGCGCCTTGTTGAAGGAGTCGCTGGAACTGGACCGTCGTTCACGCGAGCTGACGGGTAGGATACTGACACTCTTGGTCAAGCAGCAGGTTCGCAGAGGCTTGGCAGAAAAGGAAAAGGGCTCATAGCCCACGCTATTCTCGAATGAGACGCACCGCTTGTGCGTCTCTCTTTTTATTTAACCAAAATTTTCCGAGCCGTTTAGTGTTGACGATACTAAAGAATTATGATAAACCTACCGGCGCTTAAGAAGCACAGTTTGAATCGAGTTGATTCAAGCAAATTGGGAGACGCAGATGATCCGCACGCTGTGTGTTGTGATGATGGTTGCGATGACCTTGGTTACGAGCGTGAGCGCTCGCGCCGATGGCCTGGAGTGGACGGGTCTGGAAGTCCTGACGAAGGCGTCGGGAGAGTTGGAGGTGACCGAGCACGTGGGTGCGCGCGGAGAGGCCGACGGCTTCTTTGTTCCGTCGAAGAAGTTCGTGATGGGCTTCTTCTACCTTGGACCGACGTTCTCACCGCCGAGCACGAAGAACTTCAGCATCTGGGTGTCACCGCAGGTGGTGTTCCCGCTCGGGAAGTTCGATGAGACTGATGCAATTGGACCGTCGCTCTGGATCAACATGAAGTTCCTGGAGGGGAAGTTCAGCCTGTTCTTGCTTGGGGATGTCTACTTCCCGTTCGATGGTGGGAGAGCGTCCTACTTCGGCGCGTACTCGCTGGACGGTCACCCTGCCGAGTGGTTCAACTTCGGATGGCATGTGGAGCAGGTCGACTTGCACGCCCTCACCGGTCCGCATGTGGGAACCACTTTTGGACCAGCGCACTTCGAGGTTCAGTGGTACGTCGGCATGGAGGAAGACCAGGCAGTGACGACACTTCGCCTGGTGATGGGGCTGGACTTCTTTGCCAACCTGAAGCCGGCTCACTAGACGTTTCGCCCACACGATTCCGGCCACTGGCTGGTTATTGTGTGGGCGTTTTTCTTTGTAAACAAAAACTCCACGTTTCCGTGGAGTTTTCTGAAATCATTATTTCCAAAGTTCTTTCCAATTCTTCGGCCACCCGAGTAGAAAGAGCAGGGCGAGCGGTGCTCCTATGTTTGCAAACCTCTCAACGAAGTCCCAAACTGGGTCTGGTCCAAACGGCCAGCGGATCATTGCTGTGAACAATCCCCAGAACGCCATCCAGAGAACCGCGGCCTTTATTGGCCGTATGAGAACTAGAGCTGCAAGTAGTAGATCCAGGATCCCCACTATGAGCAATATCGATACCATTCTTTCGGTATCAGTAATGCCAAACGCCTCGAAGTACTTAAACCAACCTTCTTTTCCCTGGAGTGCAAATACTCCGTGACCAATGAACTCTCCTGCAACTGCGATTCTTAGAATCCACTCGACGTGTGCTTTCTTGGTGAGCGTTGAAAACATATTAGACGAATTTGATGTTAGTATTTGCAAACAGTATATCACCGGTGGTGAACAGGACGGTGCATAACTACGGTTACTTAACTTTGTTTTTCAACATGAACAACAACAGCGCGCCAGAGAATGTGGCCACTGCCGCAATGTAAAATGTCATTTCGAATCCAAATTCGTTTGCTATAAAGCCTCCAACTGCAGCGGTTCCAGCCATCCCTATTACGACCATAACGTCGTAGAGGCTCCACTCAAACGCCTCCTTATTTTTATCCACGTGCTTAGTGAAGATGGAGTACCAACCAGGGTATGCGATGGCTGCGGCTGCTCCAAGCAGAACCTGTAGCATGTACATCTGTCCAACTGTTGTAATAACACTGTAAAGGAGTATCGCGATCGAGGAAATCAACGTTCCAAGAATCGCTGAGTATAAATCATCCTTCTCAGACTTGCTACTGTCTATAAACATTCCGACAGGGATTTCTAGAATAGACTTCACTACAAGAAAAATTGAAACAGCAATACCGGCAGCCTCAATGCTGCCACCGATCAATCTATCGGAGATGAAGATTGCTATGATCGGCGCAAACAGTTGATTGCCAGACCAAATAATAAAGTCGGATAATATCAACAGCTTGATGATATTATTTGTTTTGTAATGTTTTATGAATCTACCAGCCTCCCTTGATAGCATATGCAATTTGTTTGAGTGCATTATATCACTCAAACAATAATAAGTATTCTTACTTCTTGAACTTCAAAATATATTCTCTAATTTCCTTGTCGATCTCTTCTGGTGGCTTTATTGAGTTTGATCCGCTATGGATGTAGTCAGACAGCGTTTGGTGACTCGCTCCTCCTCCTTGGCGACTCTCATATTGGGTATACCAAAGAATATCGTCTTTATTGATATCAACACCATGATGCATGTGCTTAGTCCGGTCCCATTCCCAGCCCTTGAACGGGATCTCGTTAAACTCAAGTTGAGGTACAGGTTGCTCCTCCTTAATTGCAGTGGGTGCTGATACCGATTTTATGATTGCAATAAGATCGTCCTGCTTATTCGCTTCCGCCATATCTTGTGGAGAAAACCCAACCGGATTTTTGGCGTCGTACGCTTTTGTTAGTCCAAGTGAAAAGTTGGCTTTGTGTTCGGCAAGCACTTCAAGGCTCGTTGCACTTTTGCTCATAACGGCCTCGTGCGCCGGTGTGAATCCCCAGCCGTCCTGAGCGTTAACGTCGGCCCCAGCCTTTACGAGGGCTTGCATTGTGCTGATAAACCCACCTCGGCTTGCGTAATGTAGGCAAGTTAGACCCTGGCTGTCTTTATGGTTTACGTCTGCGCCGTTTTTAATCAACAGCTCTACCATCGGTGTAACTCCAACACCAGATGCAGTATGAAGCGCTCCTTGATCGTTTTTATTTTTGGATTTCACGTCGATGCCTTTTTCAATAAGTAGCTCGGCGATTTCAAGATACTGATTTTCTTCTGCATCAACAGCCTTCGCGATCGCAGGGTCGCTCACATTGAGCGGTTTGTTTTTGAGTTTGATAGCGATCTCGTCGAGCAGAGACGTACCGGCATCGAGTCGCAGGTTTAGATCTGGCTCACCGAGAGTGAAAAAATACTCAACAGTCTTAAACTGTCCTTCGATGACCGCTGTGGCAAACGGAGACTCGCCACCGGCATAAATCGCAAAAGGTTTCGCACCAGCTTCAACCAGCACTTTTGTACAACCAAGCGTGTCTTTTTTCAAGTTATGCGGGAAAATTCGTGATGCGTAGTGAAGAGCAGGAAAGCCAGAAGCAGCTACTCCGTCAATATCAACACCTTCCTTAATCAATTCCTCCAGTTTCTTAACATTTCCCTCGGTAGCGTGTTCAATATATAGTTGTTGCTTTGAGATCATATAATGGGATAAATATGGCTAGATTGTATCATGACCCAACTTTCCACACGTATACAAGCACGCCTCATCCTGATAAAATGTGTTTATACTGAGAAAAGTTTTTGTTAAGGAAGGTCTCGTGAAATATGAACACTACAGGACACACGGTCGGTTTTACATTAATTGAAATACTGCTTTTGATAGCAACTGTCGGTATATTAATCGGTATAGTTTTTTTGATTATAAATCCGGGCGATCAGTTGAGTGAAACTCGAAACGAACAACGTGTGAAAGACGTTGATACTATACTGAGTGCAGCATATCAGTATCAGATAGATACAGGTACGCTTCCAGCTTATATCACGACGATTCCTTCCGAAATTTGTGAAACTGGCAAAGCATGTGCAGGGTTTGTTGATCTTGGTGTTCTAACTGACGGTAAATCGTATATCGAGTCGATTCCAGTAGAACCCATGAAGACAAATATAAATGGAGCAGGATACTTGGTGAGCAGGTCAATAAATGGACGAATCACAGTAGAGGCTCAGTTTGAAGAACTTGGCGAAGTGATTACGGCCACACGATAGCTCGAGATATTTTGTTGAGTTCACGGCCAATTGATTATTAGAGTCATTCAAACCATGAAAATAAAAGAACTCTTTAAATTAACAGGGTTGCCGGTGCTGATTGCATCGCTATGCTGCCTGAGCCCGTTGGTGCTAGTTTTGTTTGGTTTAGCGACCGTAAGTTTTGCTGGTTCGCTTGCCGATGTTTTTTACGGGGATTACAAGTGGGTATTTAGAGCGGTTGGCGCGCTTTTGTTGATTGCTACAATGATCTACCACTTCAGGAAAAAGAAAGGCATCTGTACGCTCGATCAGGCAAAAAGACGCAAGCGAGAGATCTTGAACACCGTATTACTAGTTTCAATAACAGGAGTAGCAGGATACGTATTATTTCTATATGTAGTCGTACACTACGCAGGAGTGTTTCTGGGAGTCTGGGCAGATTACTAGAATTGAAATGGCGACTGCGGTAAAAAAACAACGATCTCACGATCGGGACGGCCGTCCCGATCGTGAGATCGTTTTATATAATTGAATGTGATAGAAAAACTGCTTAATTGAACAAGTGTAAGAACTCGCCGTAACCAGCTACCTCTATTTCTGCTAACGGAACAAATCTCATTGATGCAGAGTTCATACAGTATCGAATCTTATCGTTGCTTTCTGGACCGTCTAAGATTATGTGGCCAAGATGAGAGTCTGCGATCTTGCTCCTGATCTCTGTTCTTGGAATGATCAACTTGTAGTCTTGTTTTTCTGTTACAAAGCTGTAGTCGATAGGTTTTAAAAAGCTTGGCCATCCAGTTCCCGAGTCGTACTTGTCGGTCGACGAGAATAATGGTTCACCGGAAACAATATCGACATAGATCCCATCTTCGTGATTATCCCAGTATTCGTTTTCGAAAGGCGTCTCTGTGCCTTCTTTTTGAGTAATTTTGTATTGAAGCGCAGTGAGCGTCTTTCTCAGTTCGCTGTCACTCGGCTTGTTAAAGTTCTTCCATGGTTGAGCCACAACGATCTCGTCAATAAAAAGTGCATCGAACTCACCGCCGCCCCAAACTGACTCTATGAACGCATCCCGGCCAGACCCTTTGCGGTAATGGTTGTAGCGTACTGGATTCTTTTTGTAATAATCCTGATGGTAGTCTTCCGCAACCCAGAATGTACCGGCAGGCTTGATGCTTGTAACGATCGGTTTGCTGTACACCTTGGCGTCCTCGAGTTCTTGGATCACTTCCTCGGCAATTCGCTTCTCGTCATCGCTGGAGTAAAAGATGGCCGATGTGTATTGATGCCCACGATCAAAGAAAGATCCTCCTTCATCAGTTGGATCACTGTGTTTCAAGAGATCGAGTATCAGACGTCGGTAGGAGACTTGGTTTGGATTGTAGACGACTTTGACGATCTCGATATGGCCAGACTCGCCACTGGACACTTGGTTGTAGCTTGGACTATCAAGAATTCCGCCCATGTAACCAGACACAGCTTCGTCCACACCGGTCAATTTTTCAAAATCACTCTCAACACACCAAAAACAGCCACCCGCGAAGTATGCAACTTCTTCTCCAGGCGTGACCGTATATGTGTCCAGTTCTGCTGGTGAAGTGTGGCCCGTATACCAGGAGAATCCCCAGGTACCAATCGCGATAATAGCGATTGCTAGGAGAGATTTTATTAAGGTATTATGAATTTTCATATATTAGTTTCTTTTTAAGCGGTTCTGAAGTTTTGAATCAAAGGTGGATGGTGGTGCGAGAGAGCCCAGACCATCATCCAGTTCATTGCCGTGCCGTTTTCCTGGCTGCACTTGCAACATCTACCTCGAGTTGCTCGCACTCCTTAGGAAGACCGAAGCACTTCATCTTGTCGACGTTGATCTTGTAAAGGTTACCAACTACACCGTTCGCGCAGAAGATCTTCGCTCGTCGACCGAACTTGTGTGGAGCTATCTCGATCTTGGTCATCATGACAGATTCTTTGGTGCGAAACACTGTGGACGCAGCGCCTGGCAGCTGAATCGGAGTTACCAGCGCGATAGAAATGTACGTTTCGTTCATTCCGTCAGGCAAGTAGAAAACCCATACGCCAGGTACACGCTCATTTTTCCAAACGAACGCTTCGCCTTCAACGCGCGTAGCACTAGACAGTGTTTGATCGGTGACTTTGTCGCCGTGCAGTAGCGCGATAACAGGCGGAGTATCACTATCTCCCCAGTCGATTACCAGTGTACCGTTCCACGTGTTTTCTGCGGATTCGGCGCCGTAAGCTACAGTAGCTACAAGAAGACTCAAGATAAGAGGGAGTGTTTTCAACGATGTTCCTTTTGTGGTTGTTGGGGCATTAGCACCACCCACCTTTGATTCAAAAAAGGATCTATACATATCTTAGCATGATTATCAAAAAGTGACTGTCATCATGGTGACAGTCACTTTTTTCCTCGATCGGAATTGAGCCTATCCTCCAAGCCATCGCCAGAATGATAGTGTTGGTTTATACGTCCATCCGCTG
This sequence comes from Candidatus Uhrbacteria bacterium, assembly GCA_013203725.1. Taxonomy (GTDB): domain Bacteria; phylum Patescibacteriota; class Patescibacteriia; order UBA9934; family UBA11717; genus JABMPK01. The sequence goes on from JABMPK010000001.1 coordinate 13,008, forward strand.
TATCCAATCGCGCTTATGATTGGGTTTTTCATTTCCGAGAGACTGAACCTGTAGTCGTACGCCTTGCCAAGCTTCCATTTTCCGTCTTTGAATATTAGGCCACCACTTATTGCACGGTTGTAGCTCAATAGGTCGATCCCTTTAAAGAACGACATTGAGAATGAAGCTTCACCACTCAATAGATTGATAGCTTTCTTTCTTGAGACGGATTGATCTTGCGCTAATACAGTATGGTCTTTTTCGTCGATACGTAGTCTTATGCTCTGAACCATGTTGATACTGTAAGCAGCAAGTACCTCGCCCCATTTCTCGTCTACGATATTCCAGGTCACGATTATGCCGTCGTGTAGGTCTTTCCTTACCGTAAACGGTACATCAAGATTGTTGATATCCATCAATCGCTTCCTGAGTTCACTTTCCGCAACGGGTTCAACACCTCGTGGCGGTTTAATAGACATGACGCGTGACGTAATCCTCATCCATGCCCAAGCAAGAATCGGCAGATAGATCCCCAGGCAGATCATGAGTATGATGATCGCCTCATCACTCGCACCGTCCATGATCGGCACGAAAATACCCCACCAGCCCATGCTGCCAAAATAAAAGATAAAGAGCCAGAATATAGCAGTCCCTTTCTTTGGCGGCCATTTTTTGCTTTGTCTACTCATATATTCATGATACAGGAATGGCCTGCGGTTATCCATTGGGAAAACAAAAAACCCGACCCAAGTAGGATGTTTTGCTGGCGTGCCACGTGAATCCCGGCGACACTAAAATGCCACGTAAAATCAACTCTCAAACTATTGGTTGATCACGTGGCCACGTAAAAATCCCAGCCGAGCTGGGATTTTTACGTGGCGGGGTTTACAGGACTCGAACCACTCGGGTCGCCCCGCGTGCCTTTTGGCTAGGGTTAGCAGAGCCATTCGGGCATTTCGTGTTAGCGACTTGCTTGACGAATACTAATCGTATATAATCTCATATAGATAGATTATAACATTATGGACAACCGAGAACAACGCATTGCGAACATTTCGCAGAAAATATGGTCGCTCATCAATGAAATCGACCACCTAAAAGGTCAGTGGATTGGTGGGGCAAAGTTGAAC
>JABMPK010000012.1 GCA_013203725.1 Candidatus Uhrbacteria bacterium
CCAAAGATCATCAGAAGCACAATCGTTCCAATAACTACGAAGTCAAGCACTCGCCTGAGCCCCTGCGACTCCGCGGTAGTCTCTCCCTCCACGAATGCACTCATCCACCCATGCTCAATAGTGAAGGCTCCGCAGCCAAAGATCGCCAACGTTGCGAGCCCCATGATGTAGGTATTGGGATGGAAGAACACGATTGCCAGGAAGTTCATAGCCGCAATGACTAGCCCTACGGTCAGAGGATGCCCAAGAGCTTTTCTGAATCTCCAAGATACTTTACTCATCTACCACCTCATGTATACCGCTACTATTCGCGATGACTCGAAGTTACTCGTATTTCGACTGAATGTCAACGTTGACCTTGCGTCACCTTTCATATAGGCTACCTGTTATCAAATAGAATACATGGAACCAATACAACACATTGCAATCATAATGGATGGGAATCGTCGTTGGGCTGTAGAGCATGGGTACCCAAAGATCGCCGGCCATACATATGGTGCAAAAAATCTTAAGCGTATTGTCGCCGACACTTCTAAAAGGGGCGCGTCATACCTAACTATATACGCGTTGTCGACAGAGAACGTTGCGAACAGATCTAAAGCCGAGTTGAAACACTTGTTCTCTTTGTTCGAGAAGCTTGTAGACTACCGTGACATGTTCAAGGAACACAATGTGGTCTTTCGTGCGATTGGGAACCTGAAAGCGCTACCTGATTCAGTGCAGCGAGTGTTATCTGAGTTGGAAGAGGATACGAAGGGTCACGATGGATTAGTTTTCACAATCTGCGTGAACTATGGCGGTCGTGACGAGATCGCACGTGCCACACAAAGCTTGGCTGACAACGGAATCGAGATCACCGAGGAAACAATCGCTGGCGCACTCGATTTCCCAGGGCTTCCAGATGTTGATCTGGTAATACGTACCGGAGGACATCACAGACTCTCAAACTTCCTAACATGGCAGGCAACTTACGCTGAGCTATATTTTACAGACACAAAGTGGCCCGCCTTTGATGAAGCAGAGCTTAAGAAGGCTATTGAGTGGTTTGAAGAGCAAAAACGGAATCAAGGAAAATAGAATAGTTTGGTATACTGTGATGCATGACAACACAGTTTAGATCAAAATATCTTTTAGCGATCGCATTCGTATCTGGAATGTCGATAATGGCCATGGAAATTGGTGCGTCAAGGTTGATCGCACCATTTTTTGGTACAAAATTATTCGTGTGGACAAACGTAATTGGCGTCGTCCTCATCGCGTTATCTATTGGATATTATGTTGGAGGCAAGATCTCAGACAAGAGACCGGAGATTGAGGTTCTGCTTTGGTTACTTTGCATTGCGGGAGTAATATTCGCGATCGTGCCGTTTCTAGCCTCACCGCTTGCACTCGCAATCAAGTTCGCTTTGTTCGAATCCGCCTCTGCATCATCCATGATAGTCGTTGGGTCGTTTCTGTTGATCTTGGTATTGTTTGCTTTTCCGTTGTTGCTACTTGGTATGGTCAGCCCCTATGTAATTAAACTCTACGCAAATTCAACTGAGCATCTTGGGGAACAGGCCGGGTCAATATTTGCACTTTCAACAATCGGCAGTATTCTCGGAACATTTCTTCCCACGCTTTGGCTGATCCCAACTATCGGAACACGTTGGACAATATTGATCTTCGCGTTTGTCTTGGTTCTGACTGCGGGTGTGGGGTTATATAAATACAAGCGATATATATTCATCGTCACTGCATTCATTGTATTTGGTTCTTTATCTGTGTTCGAGATCGCGTCAGCTCAGTCAATTTACCGAGGTGAATCCGCATACCAATACATTGAAGTAATTGACATGAAAGATCAACGGCTATTAGTTTTTAATGAAGGGCTTGGTGTGCAGTCCATGTATAGTCCTGACAAGATATTTTTTGGCTTTTACTATGACTACTACGCTCCGTTGCCAAGATTATTTGAAAAGGAGAGGGTAGACATTGGAATTCTTGGACTCGCTGGCGGAACATTGTCTCGTGCATTGTCCACAATCTATGGTGATGGCGTTGCTATTGACGGTGTCGAGATTGATCAGAAAGTAATTGATGTTGCGCGTGAGTATTTTGAACTCGATCAACCATCGCTAACCGTGATAAACCAAGACGCTCGTATATTTGTTGAGAGGGCGTAGGATGCATACGACCTCTTGATTGTTGATGCATATGCACAGCAACTCTACATTCCGTGGACAATGACAACGCAGGAGTTCTGGCAGGACACTGAACGCGCGATAAGGTCCGACGGAATAGTAGCTCTCAATATCAATGCGACCACATCAGACGCGCCGTTGCTGTTGGCTGTGTCCAATACAATAGCCTCTGTCTTCGATCACGTTTACATTGTTCCGTTAACTCAAGACTCATCATGGAATTACTTGATACTAGCTTCGAACAGAGCTGTAGATCTAGCCACTTTATCTGACATGGATCTAGCGTCGCCGTTAGACGAGTATGCAGATGTTCTGCAGAGTAATGTGTCAGAGATCTTTTACAAACAAGACGAGCTTGTTTTGACCGATGACCGTGCTCCTGTTGAGTTGATGACAGAGGAAATGATAATTGATTTTTACTTCGACAATTAGTCGCCCAAACAAATACCCCGCCTTTCGCGAAAGGCGGGGTTGCTTTATAGTTTTCCAAGGTCAAGCTCGCGTCCAATCTTGATGTTGCTCATGAACTCCTCGTCGTGACTCACAACAATCATTGTGCCTTCGAATTTATCCAGCGCTTCTGCAATAACAGGTAAGTGTCGGAAGTTCACGTGGTTTGTTGGCTCGTCCATTATCAGTAGGTGTGGCTTTTGCAATGTGAATCGCGCAAAGCTTAGCAACGCTTTCTGACCCTCGGACATAGTTCCAATCTCGTTTGCAAGAACGTCTCCCTTTAACAGGAAGCGTGCTCCTGTTGAAAAGATAGTCTCTTTGTCTCCAACTTCCATCACTTCCTCAAGCGACTCGTATCCAGTTTGCGAGAAGTCTAGTCCGGAGAAGTCCTGTTGGTAGTAACCAATCTTTACGTCTGATGGGATGACTGCGCCTTCTTCGTTTCGGTTTGCGAGTCGCCGAAGTAGAGTTGTTTTACCAATCCCGTTTGGACCCTTTATTCGCAGCTTCTCACCACGTCGTAACGACATATCAACCTCGCGATGTACAGGCTCGTGATCTTTCATGATCCCAACACTCGTGATAGCAACAAGTGGTTTGTCGTAAAGTGGAGCGTCGATTGTAAATGGTGAGATTGTTACGTCGTCTCGCTTCACAGACACGATACTGTCTTCAGCATCTGCAACCTCGTCTCTTAGTTTAGATGCAAGCTTACGCATCTTTCCTCCTTTGTTCGCAAAAAAGTTCACCTTATCTTTTCTATCCTGTATAGACTTCTGTAACTGCGCGTTCTTTCTTTGCTCAGCCTCTACTCGCGCTTTAATTTTTTCAACAACGTTAAAGTAGTCACCAACATATTGGTCAATCTTTCTCTCGATTATGTCTACGTAGATAACGCCGTCTGTAAACGTGCTCAAGAAGTTTGCGTCATGCGAAATAACGATCACAGTCTTCTCGTACATCATTAAAAACATAATCAAGTGCCCAATCCCATCTTCGTCTAGATTGTTTGTCGGCTCATCGAGCAAAAGAATGTCTGGCTTCTGGATAATGGCGAACGCAAGTAACAGGCGAGCCTGTTGACCACCAGAAAGATCTTTCAGGACCTTTTCGTGGGGGATTTTGTAGTTTACCGCGTTTAGTGCTTCGTCAATCAGGACGGGGATGTTTCTTGGCACCTCGTCAAAAGCAGTTGCAAAGTATTCAGCAACCGTCATATCCATGTAATCGCGATCCATGACTTGCTTAGCAATGCCTATAGTAGCTCCTTCTCGGATGTGAACCTGGCCTTCGGTCGGCTTAAACTCTCCGGTGATCAACTTAAACAAAGTGGACTTACCGGCTCCATTTTGTCCCATCAAAGTAAGCTTTGTATTCTCGCGTACAGAAAAGCTAGCTTCTTCGTAAAGATGCTTTTTCTCTGTATGCCCAAAGGTTACTTCGTCAAAACGAAGGATTACGTCTCCTTGTGTACTCATAGTCCGGTGAGTATAGCGTTTTTGCTAACGAATGTCAATACTATGATGGCCGTTACTGAGATGGAGCCTGACAGTTGTTAACAGCACATATATCAACTCACATGTTATAATTTGATTATGCATAGCAAAAGTAATGAAGCTTTTGCATTCATACATAACAAAAATTAATATGGCGTTTGAGTTGCTACTCGGTCGCGTGATTGCTCTGCTGATGATGATTGGTGGACTAGCGATCCTTGTGAACCGTAAGGAGTTCGTGATAATGGCGAAACAGATTAAGAATAATCACATGGTCCTTTGGATTGGTGGAGGATTCGACTTTCTTTTTGGTCTATTTATTGTTGTTGGTCACAACTTATGGACATACGATTGGCGCGTGATCATTACAATCATAGGTTGGTTGGCGTTACTCGAAGGATCACTTATGTGGTTCTTCCCAACAAAGTCAATTAAGCTTGTGCAGATTTGGAAACGTCCAGCATTCACTTATGTAACGGGATTGTTAACTATTGCGGTTGGTGTTTATCTGTCTATCGTCACTTTCTTTTAATCCAACATGGAATTTGATTACGGATTAACTTTACAGGTGCTCGGTGAGATATTGATCGCTTTTACATTGCTTAGAGTCCATCATCGCGTTTTAAACGAGCATAAAATAGACAAACGAGTTTTTGTTGAGATGAAGCTTGAGCAGAAGGTTGGGTATCTTGGTGTTATCTTTATTATTGTTGGTTACTTGATTCAAATTACGTAGAAGTATAGGTGAGGTATGGAGGACAAAACAAAATACAATAAGGCGTGGGTGGTATCTGTCAGTATGGGGTACGGCCATGATCGTGCGGCTTTTCCGCTACGTGGTTTTGCGCACGAGGGGATTGTTGCGGCGAACGATTATGAGGGCATTCCGTTGAGTGACAAAGGCCTGTGGAAAAACTCTAGGAAGCTGTATGAGCAGATTTCAAGGATAAGAGAAATCCCGCTGGTTGGTGAGCCGATTTTTGAGGTGATGGACCACTGGCAGGAGATTCCGGAGTTTTATCCGGAGCGAGACTTGTCTGATTCCAGTATTCAGCTCAAGACTATTTACCAAACTTTTGCAAAGAAGCAGTTTTTGAAGCACCTAATTACCAAGAAGCTAGCACAGAAAAACCTGCCGCTTGTTACAACATACTTTATGATTTCGTTAGCTGCGGAATACTACGGTTTTCCAAACGAGATTCATGTTATCTTAACGGACACAGATATATCCAGAGCGTGGGTTTCTATGTATCCGCAGAAGAGTAGGATCAAGTACTTCGCACCGTCACGCCGAGTGGTTGAACGTCTAAAGCGATACGGTGTACCGGCAGAAAACATATCTTTGACAGGGTTCCCGCTTCCAATGGAGAACATTGGTGAGACAAAGTACAGCGTCCTTAAGAAAGACCTTGCGGCTAGGCTCGTTCGTTTGGATCCAAACCGCAACTACATCAGCAGGTTCGAGGATTCAATTGGGGATCACATCGGAAAACTTCCAAAAAAGAGCAAGGATCCAATTACAGTAATGTTTGCTGTTGGTGGGGCGGGGGCTCAGCGTAAAATGGCAAAGGAAATCATTGGCAGTTTAAGAGACTTGATAGTTGAGAAAAAGGTAAGGCTTTTACTCTCCGCTGGTTCTCGTGGCGAAGTCGCTGGTTATTTTAGGGCGGCAATTAGAAAATTCGACCTAACCGATGAACTTGGAAAAGGCATTGATATTGTTTTTGACGCAAGCAAGATGAAGTACTTTGAGTTGTTCAATGAGGCGCTGCGATCAACTGACGTACTCTGGACAAAACCCAGTGAACTTTCTTTTTATACTGGACTTGGAATACCGATAATCATGGCAGAGCCGATTGGAAGTCAGGAGGACTTTAATAGGGAATGGTTGCAGCAAGCTGGATCTGGTATTGACCAACGTGATGCTCGATACGCAGACGAATGGTTGACTGACTGGTTTGAATCAGGATGGCTTGCCCGCGCTGCAATGAACGGGTTCTTGTACGCGCCAAAGCGTGGGGCGTACAGAGTCGAGTCGTGCGTGGCGAATAGAGCGTGTATTTTGCCGGAGCCGATTGAGCCTATTTAATGCCAGTGATATGAAAAAGAGAAAACTAAGTGCCAAGAAGAAACGGAGTCGGTTAGGATATTTTTTACTTTTGTGGCCGTGGGTAACAATCGTGCTCATTCTGATAGCTTATTCTATTATGAGCAGCGTCATATTACGTAGTGGCGGATCTGTTGCATTTGAACAGTCGGCCCTGTTCGCATTATTCAAAATAGTAGGGTTCGTTATTGGTGCACTGGGAGCATTAGCGACGCTAGGTATGTTTGCAAGCACACCGGCTGGTATCTACTTGTTGGCGAGCAATCCAAAGAGCAAGAAGGATATTTGATATACTGTATTCATCTAAAAATTTAAAGAAACATATGGACAACCATCTCTATAACCTAATGATTCAAATGGTTCAGGAGGCAAAGAGCCTTAAGCGTATTGAGAGCAATTATCTCGACGAGGCGGACTGTGACGATTGCAAAGCTTTCTGGGGCAAGATGAAGGCGGACAAAGAGGAGCATGTGGCTGATCTTGAGAAGCTGATCAAGGGACACATCTAAAAACATGTAAACAGGGCCCAGCGCCCTGTTTTGCTATACTGGGGGTATTACTATGGCGCAATGGGGTGTATGGTGCTAGTGTTTAGTTCTGTTAGACAATGACCAAGCCTCCAAGGACAAATGTCCAATGAAATCCCAATGTCCAAATTCGCGCATCACGTCGCCCCTTGGGCCTTGGGATTTCATTGGACATTGGAAATTCGTAATTGGTCATTTCTTACTAGCAATTGTTTAAGAAAAACAATCAAATATACATGAAGACTAAAATTGAAAAACTCGTATTCGGCGGTCAGGCGTTGGGGCGAGATGAGGAGACGGGGAAGGTACTTTTTTTGTGGAATGCTTTGCCAGGGGAGGAGGTTGAGTTTGAAGTGACCAAGAAGAAGCGCGGAATTATTGAAGGGGTTGCGACTAAGGTGTTGAGCGCATCTCCGGATCGTGTTGAACCAAAAGAAGATTCATATCTTTCCACAAGCCCATGGCAGATGATGACGATGGAGGCCGAGGACCGATATAAGGTTGAAATTGGAAAGGAGACCTATAGCCGCGGTATTTCAAACAAGACAGCGGAGGGGTCGTTTAACGAGCTCGAAATTGTGTCCGACCCAGACATGGCGTTTGGATATCGAAACAAAATGGAGTTCAGTTTTTATACTAAGGACATAGACTCTCCAACACAGCTATGTTTCTTCGCCAGAGGACAACATACAAAAGTGCCTGTTGAAGGATCATTGTTAGCAGAGCCTGTCATAAATGAGGTAGCGAACGAGATTTTGGAGTGGTTGAATAATGAGGGAGTTAATCGGATTGACCTTAAGTCGCTCATCATCCGTTCTAACGGAAAAGGGGAGGCTATTGCAGCGTTATTTGTAACAAAGGGAGTCGAGATCAGCGAGTGGCATCCTTTGAGTGATTCGCTACTTGGGTTTCATGTATTCTTCTCGAATCCAAAGAGCCCAGCGTCTGTTCCAACAGAGCTTCTGTATAGCTCGGGTGCAAGTAGTCTTGTAATGGATGTTAAAACGACAAGCTTGCAGTTTGGTTTATTGAGCTTCTTCCAAGTTCATGTTCCTGTGTTTACAAAAGCCGTGGAAGACATGGCAACGTTTTTGGATCCAAAGTTAGATATCGTGGACTTTTATTCTGGTGTTGGGTCAATATCGCTTCCACTTTCAAAGTATTATAGACAAGCCGTACTCGTTGAAAGTAATGAAGAGGCGACTGAGTTCGCTCAACAGAATATTGCAGACAACCAGATAGACAATGCCGTCGCTGTGTTGTCGACCGCTGAAGATGCTGTTGAATATATCTCGACAGATAAGATCCTGATTGTTGATCCTCCAAGAGCTGGGCTGCACAAGAAAGTCATAGATCGAATCTTGTTCAAGAAGCCTAAGAGAGTAATCTACCTGTCTTGCAACTTGTCTACACAGTCTCGGGACGTTGACCTGTTGTTAGAAGGTTACAGTATAGTCTTTTCCAAACTGTACAATTTTTTCCCACGTACACCACACATGGAAGGACTAGTGATTCTAGAACGTAGATAAAAAATTGGGCCCGCAGGAGTTCCTGCGGGCCTTTCGTTTACCGACTCATCAGTTCTTGCTCGTACCTTCGCGAAGGCCTTGGGCTCTGCTTCGGCTTCTTCCACAGGCCGGCGAGCTTCTTCGCGGCAGTGTCCAGCATGCACTGGTGCTCGTAACCGAGACTGCCAAAGAACTCGATAGCTCGCAAGGAGTCAACGCCGTCCAGCATCGCGAAGACAGCCTTGTTGTTCTTGCGAGCCTCGCGCAACATCTCGTTGGCGCGATACACCTTGGCCATCTCGTAGAGCAGGGCGTTCTTGTTGCCCTTACGGATGCTGTCGAGTTTTGCGGCGGGTCCCGCGAGCAGACAGTCTCCAAAGTCCTTGCCACCGAGTGCTTGAAGCGCCTCGAACCTCTCCTGAAGAGCAATGGCTTTGCGCCAAGAAAGCTCTTCATCGGCCAACGGCCTTTGCGCATCTTCGAAGGCGGACATGTCAACCGACATCGACACCGCTCTTTGCCACTCCAGCTTCTGCTCCAAGGACATCCCCCCGTACAACTTCCGGGCACTCTTCAGGTCCAGATCGGTCTCGAACGTGTCGACGTCCGCTTCACCACCAGCCAGCACAATCAGAATCAGCAACGCGTACCGCTCTTTCGAACTCAACACGAGTATCTGGGTCATGAAACCCTCCTTAGAGCGAGAGAATACATCAAATCGACAGAAAGGTCAACGAATGCTATGATTCCTTTATAAAAATTGATTGCTTGGGTGGGCGCACGCCTACGTAAGCTGGAAAATATATGGATGAAGAAAATAAGGATTCAATGGAGGGGATGAGTAAGAAGGAACGTAGAAATGCTATTAAAGAGGAACAAAAGGCTGCGGCTAAAGCTGAAAGTAGGTCAAAAATAATGCGTAGCGCATCTATTTGGGTAGGCGCATTCTTGATACTTGGCCTTGGAACATGGGGACTCATAAAGATGAGCGGGCCACAGACAGAACAGCCTGCGTTGAGTACCACGGAGGTGGCAATTGGCGAGCAGGTAAAAGGTGCAGAGAATGCCGCGATTACGTTGATTGAGTACTCTGACTTCCAGTGCCCAGCATGCAAGCAGTACGCACCGGTAGTTAAACAGGTTCTAGAGAACTACCCAGATGATGTACGATTTGTTTATCGCCACTATCCATTACGACAGATTCATGCGCAGGCTCAAATTGCAGCAGAAGCGGCAGAAGCTGCTGGTATGCAGGGAAGGTTCTTTGAGTTTCACGATTTAGTGTTCGACGGACAGGATTCTTGGATAGGATCTAATTCGAAAGCGGAAACTATTTTTGTGGGTTATGCAGAACAGTTGGGATTGGATTTAGAAAAGTTCAAATCTGACATGAAATCTGCTGCCGTTCGAGATAAAGTGAACAATGACTACTCAAGTGGAACTCAATCAGGAATTACGGGAACGCCATCATTCTTCATGAATGGTCAGCGTATTCAGAACCCACGTGGGTTTGATCCTTTCCGGTTGTTGATTGACGCGGAACTTGATCGTATCGCCGCGTCTGCTGTTGTGCCTGATATTCAGATAGAAATAGCGCCGGACGTAGACGGGGAGAACGTTGTCGAGGCTAAGGACGAAGATGAATCTATAACAACTGAAGATGGAACCGACGAAGAATAAAATTCCAAAGTGGCTAGTCCCGGGGATGTTACTTGTTAGCTTCCTCGGGTTTCTTGACTCCTTGTATTTAACAATCCAGCACTATTCAGGGGAGGAGATTACATGCAACATTGTTCATGGATGTGAGATTGTAACGAACAGCGTGTACTCAATGATAGGTCCAGTGCCGGTTGCGCTGCTAGGAGTTCTTTACTACCTAGCAATAATGCTAGCGGTCCTGATCTACTGGGACACCGGTCGTATTAAGATAATGAAACTAGCGGGCTTGATGACGACGGCAGGGTTTGTGATGTCGCTCTACTTCCTGGCGATACAAGCGTTCGTGCTCAATGCGTTTTGTCAGTATTGCCTGGTGTCGGCGATGACATCAACGGTGCTATTCATACTGGGGATGAATGCGGTTTCTAAAATTCGTAAGATGGTATAATAGGAGCATCTAATTGCTCTTATTTTTTTAACACTATGCTTGAGTCTTTCCTGGCACACGGTGACACGGGTCTCGTTGTGCTCCGTTTCGCTGTAGGTTTTATTTTCCTTTACCACGGAATCATTAAGTGGCAGATGCCTTCAATGAAGGGATCGATGCAAACTATGATGACGGTATTAAAGATAGTAGAACCAATAGCCGGAGTTTTGTTGATACTTGGAATCTACGGTCAGTTGATGGCGCTGATATTTGGCGTTCTTATGATTGGCGCTATTGGAATGTAGGTATCGAAATTGAAGACACCTTTTTCTTCAATGAAAGCTACAGGTTGGGAGTTTGATTTGATTCTACTTGCCGCGTCTCTGGTTCTGCTTACAAGCGGGGTAGGTTCTATCTCGCTCTAGTATGTACTACGCGGTGACACTACCAATTGTTGTGCTTCTTTCCATCGGATTTGGATTCTTGATGGCTAAGCAGTTCGAGTCAATCGGCACTGGTAAGGTGCTCGCAGCGTTCGGCTTCTGCTTTCTAGTAATGTTAGTTCTATTAATAAAATTCATTATAAACTTATAATATGGCGAACCAGTTTCAAAGAGTTAATTCAGGATTTAACAGAATGGGACCATCTTCTGGACCTACTCGAATTAAAAAGAAGCCTGGATTTTTACAAAGTATAGTTGGAGTGCTTGTTGGAATAGTCCTAGTTCTCGGTTCGCCGTTTGCTATGTGGGCAGCTGGATCACAAAACACTGCAAAGGATTTTGCTAAAGCTGAAGCTGTTGACGCAACGTCGTCAGCCAGTGGATACATCGTTGTTAGAGGGGCGCCTTCCTACGCAACGGCAGACGGAGGATCGGCATGTTTCTTGAACCAGTGTATTACTGAGACAAAGAGCAACCAGACGCTTACAACATCAAACGAGTTGATTTGTCGCCAAACAGTACAGAATACAGAGACACAACGTGTCATTGGACGTAATGGTGAGGAGTGTGACGCAGACACAGGAGAATGTGTTCCTTGTTGGGACGTGGAGAAGGATACATGGGAAGAGTTGTCTAGTACTACGCTGAACTACGACGTGAAGGTTGGTGCGTATACAGTTGAGGTAACAGACAATGCGATTTTGATTGATACAAAGGAGCAGATTGTAGAAGAAGACTTTGACTACGATGGCAAGGCGATTGAACGAACAGTGTACACATCGTTCATCATGCCATCTCAGTTGCTTGCTGCTGGTCAGTCCGATGGATCGACTATCTCAACATCAGCAAAGCGCGTATTCGTACTTTCAAACCTAGACAGAGAGGCAACGTTGCTAGAGCTTAAGGCACAGGACCGTGCTAACAAGTTTGCACTTTGGGGTGTTGCGTTCTTCATGTTGTTCATTGGATTCGCGATGATGTTTGGCCCACTTGAATGGCTCGGACGATTTGCAGGTAAGATTCCTGGAATTGGACCAATGTTACGAGAAGGTTCAAAGGGAATGATTGCAGGAATTTCATTCTTGCTCGCGCTCGTACTCTGGATTATTGAATGGTTCTTTATCTCAATACTTCAGAACGTTTGGTTGGCAGCTGGTGCGATCTTGATTATCGCTGGAGTTGCATACTGGATGTCTAAGAGGAAGAAGTAAAAGTTACAAACAAAAAACCAGCTTATCACCTTCTACGCATAAAGCTACGAAGGTCAGGCAAGCTGGTTTTTTAATTCTTGAAGTTCAACTTTCGTTAGGTGTCTCCAGCTACCAGGACTTAGGTGGCCAAGCTTTATATTCATGATCCGTGTTCGCTTTAGCGTCTTAACATGGAATCCAAGTTTCTGCACCATCTTACGAATCTGTCGGTTACGACCTTCAGTAAGTGTGATTTTAAATGCCGTCTTGTTCTGCCGCTTTGTTTTTGTAGGGGATGTTTGCCGCCCCTCAATACGCGCTCCATTCGCAAGTTGTTTCAGAAACTCGTTGGACACTTCTCGGTCTGCGTGGACGAGATATTCTTTTTCGTGTCCAGAAGCGGGTCTCAGAATCTTGTTCACAATGTCGCCGTCATTTGTCAGCAAGAGTAACCCAGAAGAATCCTTGTCCAATCGTCCAACAGGGAAGACATGACCTTTAAGATCAAGAGCTTCTGCGATGTTGTTTTTAACCGAACGATTCAAAGTAACTTCAACTCCACGCGGCTTATGGTAAGCAATATAAATCTGATCGGTTTCAGGGTTCACTGCCTGACCGTCAACAATAACAACATCCTCATCTTCGACTGAGTCTCCAAGTTTTGCGACCTTGCCGTTGATTGAAACTTTTCCGTCTTCAATCAGGCGGTCAGACGCACGTCGGGACGCTACTCCGTGTGCTGCAATGTATTTGTTGATACGCATATGTACGGCCATGATATACTAGTACTGTAATAAGGGGAAAGAGAAAGCCACAAACATTATGAGCTACATTCTCGGAATAGACATTGGTGGCACTAAAATCCACCTTCGCGCACGCCCACAAAAGGGTCGTGATATTAATCTTATCGTCCCTTCAATTGGGCATATAGATGAGATCGGTTCTGCCAGTCTTATACGTGATCTTGCACGGCATGTCAAGGTATTAGGTGGAAAAATGCGTGGAAACGAGCGAATTGAGGCTATTTGTATCGGGATGGCTGGATTGGACACGCCGAAGGACTATCGTGATGTTTTGCGAGAGTTAAACAAGCAATCATGGTGGAAACAGGCGGATCCAAACCGCCGGATACTTGTAAACGATATTGTTATTGGTGTAAGAGCTGGTACAGATGAGAAGGATGCTATGGCGGTTATTTCCGGAACTGGTTCAAATGGTTGCGCGTTTCAAGATGGTGAACAGTTTTGCGTTTCCGGAAAAGGTCATCTTTTAGCAGACGAGGGCAGTGGTTACGCGATTGGTTTGGCAGGATTGAAGGCGGCGACTAGGGCGGAGGATGGACGTGGGCCAAAGACCAAGATACTGCAGAGACTTTTGAAAAAATATAAGGTGAACGAGATTGGGGAAGTTTCGGAAAAGCTTGAAGCTAAGAACACAAAGATGCAGATCGGCGCATTGAACGACGTTGTAGAAAAGGCGGCTGAGTCTGGGGATCGGGTTGCACGCGGTATCATAAAGGATGCGGCGGACGAGCTTATTTTGATGGTTACTACTTTGAGGAAACGAGCATTGAAACGGAAGGCGTCTGTCGACGTAGTATTAGTTGGAGGCACAATCAATAATAACAAGCCATTGCTGCGAGAGTTCTTACGAAAAGCTCGCAAACACAGATGGATGAATCCTATTTCCTTGGTCGACGATCCTGTGTCTGGCGCGATTAAGATGGCAGAAGAAACACGGTAATTTCGCCGTGTTTTTGTTTTGTGCTAAGATCGAAAGAATATTAGCCCATGCATATGGATATTAAGGTTGTAAAAGGAGACATAAAGGATGTTGAAGGGGATGTTGCGATTGTTGGACATCTTGAGGACTCCGGAGAATATGGAGGAGCACTGAAGACGTTAAACGTTGCGATGAATGGAGAGATAGGAGAGTTGTTGGAGGAAGACAGGGATCGGGCAAAGCTGAACATGGTGACAGAACAAAAGACACGAGGCATGGTAGCTTCGTCTAGAGCTATTGTTGTTGGCCTTGGTCTACAGAAGGATCTGACAGTCGATGGAGTTCGGCAAGCGATGGCGTCGGCGATACTTGTGGCCGAACAGAAAAAGGCAAAGACTGTGAATGTTGTCTTAATGGGAGCCGGACGCGGAGGGTTGAATTCCAAGTTGGTAGCGACGGCAATCACAGAAGCTGTGTACCTCGGTTTGTACAAGTTCGATTCGTGGAAGAGTAAAGATGAAGAAGATAATGTTGTTGAGATTGAGTTGGTGCAGATTGTTGAAAAGGATGCGCGGAAAATTTCTTCGGCAAAGCAGGGTGTAGAGATTGGTGAGATCGGAGCGAGGGGAACGAATCATGCGCGTGATCTTGTGAATGAACCCGCCGGAACCATGAAACCTCGTGATCTGAAGAACGATGCATTGAGGATCGCTGAGTCGTCTCCGATGATCAGTGTTGAGATCTTTGGACGCGCTGAGCTACAGCGAATGAATATGGACGCGTTTTTGGCGGTCGCTGCAGGGTCTGACGAGGAGCCATACTTCATTCACCTGAAGTACGAACCAAAGGTGAAAGCGAAGAAATCAATTGCGTTGGTAGGGAAAGGCGTGACTTTTGATTCGGGTGGCTTGTCATTAAAACCGGCAGCTTCGATGGAGACAATGAAGATTGACATGGGCGGTGCCGCAACAGTGCTTGGAGTCTTTGAGTCTATCGTGGCGCTCGATCCTGCTGTTGAGGTCCATGGCATTATCCCAGCGACAGAGAATATGCCGGGTGGTAAGGCGTATCGTCCGGGAGATGTAATACGTGCAAAGAATGGAGTGACCATGGAGATTTTGAATACTGATGCGGAGGGACGCGTGATATTAGCCGATGCTCTCGCATATGCGTGTGAGCTTAAGCCGAACGCTGTGATAGATCTTGCAACGCTTACAGGGGCGGTTGTTGTTGCTATAGGTGAGGAAATGACTGGTTTGATGACGGATGACGACAAGCTCTCAGAGCAACTGTTGGCTTCGGCCGCCGAGACAGGCGAACCGACTTGGAGACTTCCATTGTTCGCACCGTATAACAAGTTGATAGAAAGCAAAATCGCAGATGTGAAGAATATTGGTGGTCGATGGGGAGGAGCATTGACTGCGGGATTGTTCCTCAAGAAATTCGTAGATCCAGAAATTCCCTGGGTGCATCTAGACATCGCGGGCCCAGCATTCGCAGAGAGGCCATATCTGACGTACGTTCCGTATGGTGGAACGGGCGTGATGGTGAGGACACTGTTGAACTGGTTGAAAAAGCAGAAATAGTGTCAACCAAAAGCAGCGGCCCTCGGCCACTGCTCAAGCATCTGTCCAATTTGTCCTAGTAAGACCTATATTCACCAGTTCTCGCCAAGAGACCTATACAAACTAGCAAATACAAGAATCTTTACGCCTTCCCAAGCGTCTCTCCGCCTTCCTCCCACTCAACAGTGCAAAGCTCACCGGTTTGCAACGCCTTCAACACGCGCAAAGTCTCGTCGATGCTTCGTCCAACTGAATTGTCGTTGATCGATGCGTACTTCAGGATTCCGTCTGGGTCGATGATGAACGTTCCGCGAAGTGCAATACCTTCTTCCTCTATGAGTACACCATATGCTCGAGAAAGCTCACGCTTCATGTCGCTCAACAACGGTGTCTTCAACTCACCCAAGTCCTTAAGCCACGCTTTGTGACTGTGGATTGAGTCTGTAGAACATCCGTATACTACTGAGTTAAGCGCTTCGAACTCACTGTACCTGCTTGAGAAGCCTTTGATCTCGGTTGGGCAGATAAAAGTGAAGTCTAGAGGGTAGAAGAACAGTACTGTCCACTTTCCTTGATCTTCTCCAACGGTCACTTTGGTAAACTCACCATTACCTAAAACGGCATCGAGTGTTAGTTTTGGCGCTGGTCTTCCGACCACAGCTTTCGCGTTCAATGATCGGTTTGGGTTACAACATGCATCCATATATCAGAAATTACTTTGACTAAATCACTAAAATCGATTATACCTAGTTTACACAAAAAGTGCTATAATCTTGGAAATTCTCATATTATGAATAAACGATTAACGATTCTTGGAGTAATGGTTGCTGTAACACTTGTTGGAGCAGGTTGCGCGTCTAGCGAGGCTAAGCCATTTGGCGTTGCTGACTCAGATCCTTCGCAGGCAATTTCTGGCGTTGGTATCTTTGATGAGGTTGTAAAATATAAGGGAGACAACATGCTTGTCCGTCCGTCAGACATCGCGTCGACCGGGCAGGGGAAGGATGGTATGCCCGTTATTGAAGACGTGAAGTTTGTGAGTGTCGACGAGGCGACAGAGGCAGAATATCTGTTCGACGCTAACTACGGAGTAAGCGTCTTGGATGATGGAGAGTACAAGTTCTACCCACAGCAGATCTTAAGCTGGCACGAAATTGCGTATGACGAGATCAATGGAGTTAAGGCGGCGATAACGTACAGCGAGATTTCTGGTGTAACACAGATATTTGCAGCAGAGGCACAAGATGGTAGCCCGTTGACCTTTGGTGTTTCTGGATTGGTCTGGAACAACAACTCGTTGCTGTATGACCGTGAGACCGAGAGTCTTTGGAGTCAGGTGTTAAGTCGTGGAGTATACGGAGAGCACGCAGGCGAGGAGATGAAGACGTTGCCATTTGATTTGATCCCATGGGGAGTCTGGAAAGAGTCACATCCCGATGGACTAGTGCTTTCAACGGACACTGGTTCGGTTCGGTCATACGATCATTCTCCATACGGTCCATACATCACAGCGGAGGTTATATACTTCCCATTCGTGAACGTTCCAGATAAAGCTTTGCGACCAAAAGATATCGTACTTGGTGTTGTGACTGAAACTGGTACAAAGGCATATCAGGAAGGTCCTGTTGTTGAATTTTCTGGAAGCGTGAAGAACGATGTTGTCGGTGAAACAAATGTTGTTGTTTGGTTCGATGGTAATGAGCGCGTACTGCGAGCTCACGAACGCGGCGATATTGAATTCGAAAGTGTTGATGACGGCAAGCTCGTTGATGTCGACGGAAACGTTTGGACGTTGAGCGATGTTGAGCGCGAGCTCGTAAACGAGGACACAACATTGGCGCAACTGCAGGTCCAGACAATGTTCTGGTTTGAGTGGTCGTCACTGTACCCAGACTCTCAGCTATACGCGGTAGTTTTCCGCAAAGGACTAGTGGACGGTGAATATAAATTAGAAGAAGGTGAGGGGCGAGAAGAAGAGGATGGACAGCACATTGAAGTGACTGATCCAAACTTTGGTAAAAATCCCAAGGTAGAAGCAGAGGTAGAATAATGCTTGGCACACTTTACATAGTTGCTACACCGATTGGAAACATGCAAGATGTTTCTGCTCGTATGACGTCGACGCTTCAAAGCGTCGACGTTGTGTTTGCGGAGGATACTCGTGTTGCAATGTCGTTGTTGCATAAGCTCGAAATCAAGACGACTGTTAAGCGCTACGACCATCACAGTCACGACCGTCAGATCAAAGAAGTTCTGGATGAGCTAGAGCAAGGCCACAGTATCGCTTACGTCTCAGACGCGGGAACACCGGGGATCGAAGACCCAGGAGGTCGGCTCGTTGAGTCCGTAGCTCGTGATCTACCGGACGCTCTGATAGTGCCGATCCCGGGACCGTCTGCAATCATCACAGCGTTGTCGATATGCGGATTTCCAGCAGACAAGTTTTTTGTCATGGGATTCGCACCAAAGAAGAAGGGGAGACAGACATACTTCGACAATGTGGCGGAATCGACAATCACGACTGTGCTATACGAGTCCACGCATCGCATCGAGAAAACCGTGGAGGAGATTGCGAGCAGGCAACCAGATCGGAGGTTGGTTATTGCCCGCGAGCTTACAAAGAAGTTTGAGACGATCCTGCGGGGAACAGCAAGTGAGCTTATGGAGCAGCTTGCAACGTCGAATACTAAAGGAGAGTTTATAATTGTGTTAGAATAGGAGGGATTCAGAATTATTGAGAGCTATCAGATGAAACCGTTTTATATTACGACCGCGATTGTATACGCGAATGCGGACCCACATATTGGATTCGCTCTTGAGTTAGTTTACGCAGATGTCTTGGCGCGATACTACCGAATGTCGGGACGTGAGGTTCGGTATCTTACCGGTACAGATGAACACGGGTCTAAGATCTCGCGCAAAGCAGAAGAGGCTGGTAAAGAGCCTAAGATTTTCGTTGATGAGGTAGCGGCGCGCGTACGTGAACTTGCGGACGAACTGAATGTTTCTAACGACGACTTTATTCAAACGACCGAAGATCGGCATCGTAAGTCGGTTGAGGCGTTTTGGAAAAAGGTGGATAAGGCCGGCTATATTTACAAGAAAGCCTACAAGGGTTTGTATTGTGTTGGATGCGAGTCGTTTAAGACTGACAAGGATCTTGTTGAAAACGTTTGCCCAGACCACAAGACACCTTGCGAGGAGGTTGAGGAGGAAAACTACTTTTTCAAATTATCAGCTTTCCAAGAACAGCTGGAGAAGCTTTACGAAGAACGACCAGACTTTGTTGTACCCGAGACAAAGTTCAACGAGATGAAGCAGTTGTTGAAGTCGGGTCTTGAGGATATTTCAATCTCACGCTCAACAAAGATGTTGAAGTGGGGTATTCCAGTTCCTGGCGACGATGGTCAGGTTATTTACGTTTGGTTTGATGCGCTCGTAAACTACATATCCGCAATCGGTCATGGTGAGGACGACAAGATGATGAGAAAGTTTTGGCCTGCGGATATTCATATTATCGGAAAGGAGATCAATCGTTTTCACTCAGTACTGTGGCCTGCGATGTTGTTGGCAGCTGGGATCAAAGTCCCGCAGCAGATTGGAGTCCATGGATGGATCACAGTTGATGGTGAGAAGATGAGTAAGACTCGCGGAAATGTTTTGGATCCTTTTGATCTTGTTGATCGGTACGGTACCGAACCGTTGCGCTATTTCTTTATGCGCGAGATTCCTTTTCAGAGCGATGGCGACTTTTCGTTCAAGAGATTCGAGGAGCGATTCAACAACGACCTTGCAAACGAGCTTGGCAACTTGCTGAACCGCGCAGTTGCAATGACGGATAGATATCTTGGAGGAGTTGTGCCGGCTGTTGTTGACTACAATGTAAAATCAAACTGGACACAGTATAGAAAGGCGATGGAAGATTTGCGTTTCCATGATGGGCTTGCTGCGGCATGGCAGATTGTGAAGGACATGAATAAGTTTATTGAAGTCAACGAGCCGTGGAAATTAGGGAAGCTTGAAGACAAGACCGAAGTGAACGCTGTGCTTTACACGCTGCTTGAGTCTTTGCGACACGTTGCATGGATGATCATGCCGGTAACTCCGGAGACGAGCTTTAAGATATTCGAGGCCATTGGTACGTCAGTTGTAGAACAGGCTCAGGTTCCTATGAAGGAGGCTGCTATTTGGGGTGGTTTACAGCCGGGTGCAAAAGTCGTGTTGGGTGACCAGTTATTCCCACGAATTGAAACTAAGCCAAATGATGTTTCTTGATCTAATCATACTCGGGCTCATTGCGGGATTTGCCATATACGGATTTTCCGTTGGTTTTGTGCACACGTTGTCGAGTTTGATTGGAACGGTTTTCTCGATCATCGTGGCCGTACACACGCACGTGACAGTCGCGTTTTGGATATTGCCCGATATTATGGCGGGGCAGTTCTGGGCTCAAATTACAGTTTTCTTTTTCATACTTGCATTGGGGAGCAAGCTTGTACAAATATTAGTTGAGGTAATCGGAAAAGCGTTTGACGTTGTTTCGATTATTCCATTTACAAAAACAATAAACCGCATACTGGGCGTTGTTGTCGGTTTACTCGAAGGTGTGTTGATCGCGGGTGCTGCACTTTTTGTGGCTATTAGCTTGCCTGGTCTGCCAGAGAGTTTCCAGCTTGCGTTAGACAACTCAGTGATGGCAAGCACGGTGATGTTCGTTGCGATGATGCTTGGAGCGATATTTCCCGAGGCGTCAGAGCGCGCTAGTGAGCTTATTAATATGAATATTCCTCAGGGGTCTTGACGGACCACTGAAAAGAGGGTAGTATTTTTTTTGCGAGTCATCCGGAAGGGGAGGAGCTAAAGCGTGCCTTGCAAGCACAACGATCGACTTCTCGTCCCGCGACGAGCCTTGAACGGATAGTACCTACTACGCCGGATGGCTCGCACCATCTACTCCCTCGCTCCACTGGAGCCGAACGGGGCCATCGTCACTCGACGCTGGCCCCTTTCTTCTACATAAACCATTATAAACACCGCACACTTGACACACTCGTAATTGGGACGGCCGTCCATATTGTGAGATAATATTACTATTAATTTCCTCCCCAATAAACATAATTTATGGGGAGTTTTTCTAAACGAGAAAAGGCGTGGATTAAGAAGATGGTTGATTCTGATCTATGTAACAACAGATCGAATGTATCTCAGGTTTTGCATGACATATTCGTGGCAACTCCCGGCTATATGACGAAGCGATACTATATCGGCACATCATTACAAGATGCAGCAGTTCTAGCCAAGGAGTTTAAACGACGTGATATATATAATGTTTATTCCGATGTATTAAGAAGGTGGAATAAGAACAAACTTCTCAAAATAGAGCGAACAGCAAACAATGTCTGTATTATTTTTACTGAAGATGGTATATCGGAACTATTAAAACGTGAGATTTCAAACTGTAGGGATCGCTATCCCGATGGGATGTATACACTCGTAGTATTTGATATACCAGAGCATGTAAGAGAAATTCGAGGAAAATGGCGTCGATTATTGAAGAGTAGTGGATTCATAATGCTGCAACAAAGTGTTTGGGTCTCCAATAAACGAGTGTCATCTGAGTTGCGGTCTTTGATAGAACATGCAAAATTGGAAAAGTGGGTTTCGGTCTTCGAGGCTGTAGAAAAGTAACCGCACGATCGGGACGGCCGTCCCGATCGTGCGGTTGGGTTTTAGTTTGTTTTAGTATTGGTTCAACTCTTTTGTTGGCTATGGATTCTTAGTTATAGTCTGATATACTGCCGAACAATATGACAGATTCACATTGCCACATTCACTTTCAAGGATACAAGGACGACATGGAGGAGGTTATCGACCGCACGCAGACTAGAGGTGTGCGTATGATTACTATTGGAACGCAGAAGGATACGTCAAAATATGGTATTGAGGTAGCGGAGGCGCACGAGAATATATGGTGCACTGTGGGGCTTCATCCGAACCATGTTCACAAGCAGACAATACATGAGGACGCAATGGATGCGTTTAGTACTCGGGAAGAGACTTTTGATAAAGACTACTATCGCGAGCTTATTAAGAGCTCAAGCAAGGTTGTAGCGATTGGCGAGGTTGGATTAGATTTTTTCAGATTGCCAGACATGGACAAAGAGGACGTGATGGAGACACAGCTCGTGAACGTGCATCATGCGTTAGAACTTGCGAACGAGACCAATCTTCCCGTGGTTCTACATGTTCGGGATGCTCATGCAGAGATGGTTGATGTTTTAAAGCAATATATAGACTCCGGTCGATTGGATCGGCGTGGTGTTGTGCATTGTTTTACAGGCACGATCGAGGAAGCTCGTGCATACCACGATATTGGCTTTTTCACCTCGTTCACCGGAATCATGACTTTTAAGGACAGAAAGGACCCAGAAAAGCTCACTCCGCTCATGGAAGTGGCGCGCGATGTACCATTAGAGTGGATGATGGTTGAAACTGACG
Organism: Candidatus Uhrbacteria bacterium; assembly: GCA_013203725.1. GTDB lineage: Bacteria > Patescibacteriota > Patescibacteriia > UBA9934 > UBA11717 > JABMPK01. Next base: position 21,779 of record JABMPK010000012.1, read on the forward strand.
CTCCTTACCTGACGCCAGAACCTCATCGAGGTAAGCGAAACGAGCCGTGGATGGTTATTCATGTTGCTGAGAAGGTCGCTGAACTTAAAGGGGTGAATGTGGAAGAAGTGGAGCGAATGACTGACGAAAATGCGAATAAACTCTTTAAATTGGTCTAAAATGCTGAAAATTTTACCGTAGAGTTGACCAAAAGCGCATCGAGTTGTACAATTCGGGCGCTTTTTAACATACAAAAATTAGCGGTATGGAGAGACCGGTGCAAGGTGGGGAGCAGAAACGCCCTTCGGGGAAGTTGCCTGATCGTTACTACGTTACACTCGCCCTCCGTATCGCTGCAGACTTTGGTGTCAGCATTGCGGTGCCAGCTGTCGCGGCTACGTTCTTAGGGACGTGGTTGGACAAGCGATTTGGCACAGACCCACTGTTTCTGATTGTATGTTTAGCCGCAGCTTTCACTCTGACAGCGTTGTGGCTCTATAAAAAAGCGAAAAAATACGCTGTCATGTACAACAAAGAGGTATGATTCCGCCTTTATCGGCTGAAACTATTTTCTACATTGCGGGATTTCCCGTCACTAACGCGATAATCAATTCATGGATTGCTGTTGTGTTCTTTGTGACATTCGCGTTCATAATCTCAAGAAAGCGAGAGATGGTTCCACGAGGAATTCAGAATGTGTTTGAGTGGATCATGGAAGTGTTGATCTCATTCGCAGAGCAGGTGACTGGAGACAAGGAAAAGGCTATGAAGTTTTTCCCAATTGCTGCAACGATCTTTGTTTTCGTATTGTTTAGCAACTGGATTGGTTTGATGCCAGGAACAGGATCTATTGGTATTTATCAGTTAGCTCATGGTGAAGTCGAGCTTATTCCGTTACTACGACCTGCAGGATCAGATTTGAACCTCACACTCGCAATAGCCGGGTTCTCGATCTTTATGACCCACGTGTTCGGAATCATCGCGATTGGTACATGGAAGCATTTCAATAAGTTCGTCAACATTATGGGTATCGTTCATTCGTTCAAGAAAGGACCGATGGCGGTCGTTATTGCGATTATTGAGTTCGGGGTAGGGTTGATTGAACTCGCCGGGGAGGTTGCGAAGACGTTGAGTCTTAGCCTACGATTATTTGGAAATATTTTTGCTGGAGAAGGTCTACTTACAGTCCTTGCCGGAATCATGGCGTATGGTTTACCCATTCCGTTTTTGTTCTTGGAACTTTTAGTAGGTATGATTCAGGCATCTGTGTTTGCTATTCTTTTCCTTGCGTTCGCATCAGTTGCAACCATGGATATGCATGACGAAGAGGAAGCTCATTAGGGGCTAACATGAGGTGGCGTGCAAATGTCACGCCTTCTCGTCTTAATTCCTAAGTAAATCTTTATGGATGATATTTCAACTCTCGCAAAGGCGCTTTCGATCGGTATTGGATCAATCGCTCCAGCGCTTGGAATTGGTCTCATCGGATCAAAGGCGATGGAGGCAATCGGACGAAATCCCGAGGCCGCAGGAAAGATCTTTGTTCCAATGCTACTTGGAATGGCTTTCGCCGAGGCGATCGCTATTTACGCGTTGGTTGTTGCGTTTACTATCTAAGTACACGTTCAGCACGCATAGCCACGTCACTCGCGAGTGAAGTGGCATGCCCTGTAGCTAGTGAGCGACAGGGCGTCTGCGCAGAGGATACGAGTTATCGTATCTTGTGCGAAGAATGAATATATGACACAACCTGAAACAACAATTGAAAACGAAGCCGTGCTTGATACAGAGCACGATGTTAGTGGTACAAGAGAGTTTATTGAGGTGTCCACTGAGATACATGAAGCAGAGGAGGGTGATCTTCTTGGACAGTTTGGTTTGAGCGGCTCACTTTTTGCGGCACAGTTGATCAACTTCATGATCGTTATGCTTGTGTTGTGGAAGTTTGCTTACAAGCCGCTTCTAAAGCTCATGCAGGATCGAACAGAGAAGATTGAGCAGGGTCTCAAGCATGCTGACGAAATGGAGCAACGCATTAATGAGCTGGAAAACGATAAAGAGAAAGTAATGGCAGCTGCTCGTACCGAAGCGAAGGGGATAGTGGCGGAGGCGGCAGAGATCGCGGAGAAGAAGAGGACAGAAACGGTAGCGAACGCCAAATCTGAAGTTGAGAAAGTGGTCGCAACCGGAAAGACACAAATCGCCGCACAAAAGGAGCAGATGATGGCAGAGTTGAAAGACGAGATCTCGGCGCTAGTCGTGGAAGCTGCCAAGAAAGTTTCTGGTTCAGCCATTGATGTGAAGAAGGCCGAGGCAAACGCAAGTTCGGCAATTGAATCAGCTTCAAAGAATCTATGAAGACAAACATAGAAACTTACGCAGAGTTACTGGTGAGCGCAAGTCTGGACGTAGCAGGGTCAAAGCTGGACGATCGAGTGAAGGAAGTACTGAACCTCATGGACTCGCGCGGAGATGCTCACCTGATAAAACGGCTAGAGTCCGCAGTATCAGGCGCGTACAACAAACTCGTAGCAGGGTCAGACATACAGGTAACAACGGCTGGCGATCCTGAGGCCTTGAAGGTACAGGTAGCAAAGTTACTGAAGTGTCACGAAGAAGACATAGTCGCAATGCAAGATCAAGAATTGATCGGAGGGGCGGTTGTAAAAGTGGATAATACGATTATCGACGCGTCGGTGAGCGGAAGCTTGCGTCGATTAGCAACACATTTGAAATAGTATGGCTACATCAAAAACACTCATCCTTGAATCGCTGAAGAAACAGTTGGAGAGTTTTTCTTCAGATGTTGAAACAGCGTCAGTTGGAAGCGTGATCGAAGTCGGAGACGGGATCGCGCGTATTTCTGGTTTGGACGAAGTTCAGTCGTCAGAGATCGTTGATTTTGGAAACGAGACATTTGGAGTTGTATTGAACCTTGAGGAAGACTCAGTTGGAGTGATTATCCTTGGAGAGTTTGTACACATTAAAAAAGGAGACACGGTAAAGCGAACAAACAGAATTCTTTCTATCCCAGTGTCCGACGAGATTATCGGACGTGTTGTTGACCCACTCGGTCGACCGTTGGACGGAAAAGGAAAGCTGCCAGAGGACCACTTTGAGCCAATCGAGAAGGTTGCAACGGGTGTTATGGCGCGTGAGTCTGTTTTTGAGCCTTTGCAGACAGGAATAAAAGCTATCGACTCCATGATCCCAATCGGACGTGGACAGCGAGAGTTGATTATTGGTGACCGTCAGACTGGAAAGACAGCTATTGCAATCGACACAATCATAAACCAAAAGGGCCAGGGTGTTGTGTGTGTTTACGTAGCTATTGGTCAGAAGGAATCCAAGATCGCTAAGATTGTAAAGAAACTTGAGGATGCAGGGGCAATGGAGTACACAATCGTTGTGTTGGCCGGAGCGTCAGATCCGTCTGCTCTTTGGTACATTGCACCGTACGCCGGTGCTTCTATTGGTGAATACTTCATGAACAAAGGACAGGACGTTCTTGTTGTATACGATGACCTTTCAAAGCAGGCTGTAGCATACAGAGAAATCTCGTTGCTACTAAGACGACCACCAGGACGCGAGGCGTACCCTGGAGACGTATTCTACCTACACTCTAGACTTCTAGAGCGTGCAGCTAAGTTGAACGACAAGTACGGTGGAGGATCGATGACGGCATTGCCGATTATTGAAACACAGGGAGGAGATGTGTCCGCTTACGTTCCAACAAACGTTATTTCTATCACGGACGGGCAGATTTACTTGGAGTCGGATCTCTTTAA
>JABMPK010000105.1 GCA_013203725.1 Candidatus Uhrbacteria bacterium
ACTTTACGCAATGCCAGAAGCGAAGCGTGTTCGTGTTGCAAAAGAGGTTCTAGAAATTTACGCACCAATAGCGAGCAGGCTCGGAATGGGAGAAATGAAAGGATTGCTTGAGGACAATGCTTTTAAATACGCGTTCCCGAAAGAATACCAAGAAGCAGTTGATCTTCTGGATCAAAGCCTGCAGATTCGCGAAGGTGATATCGACAAAACAATCAAAAAGGCAGAAGCTAGATTGAAAGAAGATGGTGTAGAAATTGAACAGATGCAAGGACGTAGAAAATTCATCTTCAGTTTCTGGCGAAAGTTACAGCGTTACCATGGTGACATGAGCAGAATTTATGACATCGTTGCTGTTCGTGTTGTCGTAAAAGATATCGCAGATTGCTATGCGGTACTTGGCACGCTGCATTCATACTGGCCGCCGCTCAAGGGGCGTATCAAAGACTATATTGCCCAGCCAAAACCAAACGGCTATCAGTCTTTACATACTACGGTTTTTGATGAGACATGTGGCATAGTCGAGTTTCAGATCCGAACACACGATATGCACGAACAGGCAGAGTATGGAATCGCCGCGCATTGGAATTACAAGCAAGAAGGTTCGGAAAAAAAGCTGAATACCATGCCCTGGATGGAGGATCTTGTTGATATTCACAAGGAGATTAGTGCCGGGGAAGATTTCTTGACTCACCTAGAAGAAGTAAAGCTGGACATGTTCCAAGATCGAATTTTTGTATTGACTCCAGAGGGCGATGTGATTGATTTGCCAGAACATTCAACTCCTGTTGATTTTGCCTACGCGATCCACACAGAAATTGGGAACCAGACAGTGAACGCACATGTAAACGATCAAGCTGTCCCTCTAGACACTGTACTGAAGTCAGGTGACATGATATCTATAACCACAAACAAAAGTCGAAAGGGTCCAAATCCTGAATGGCTCAAGTTTGTAAAAACGCATCAAGCTCAAACAAAAATCCGCGCGGCTACTAAGAGTAAAGTCAAGCAATGGATCGAGACAATGACACGAAAGAAGTAATTTGACACGAACCAAAATTTTTGAAATCATATAATCAAACCTCCCACATTTATGTAGGGAGTTTTTGTTTATGGAGAAAAGATTCGGGAACAAGAAACGTTTGATACTTTTAGGTTTGATTGTTCTAGGAACAATACCAGTCGCAGGCGCAGTAACCGGCGTGCTCGGCCTGTGGGCAGCGTACGAGCTTAAAGCTGATCAGATTCGATGGAAGCGAGCGTTCTATGAGCTTGAACGTGATAAGTTTATAAGACGCAGGGGGAGGGCTTCTTCTGTATATTTTGAAATGGCTCCAAGAGGCTCGGCAATTAGCCAACAAATTATCACAAGGTCTCTTGCCATCAAAGAACAATATGAATGGGATCAAAAACTACGAATTGTGTCGTTCGATATTTCTATCGAACGCTCAAGTACAAGACAAAGACTTAGAAAAATTTTGCTTTCTCTTGGCTTTGTAAAACTGCAACAGAGCATATATGCGCATAAATATCCGTGTACTCAACAGGTAAATCATATACAAAAACATCTAGCATGCAAAAATAATATCTTATTTTTCGAGTCCTCAAATCCAGACCTACTGACAAGGTATCAGCAAGCTGTAACGGCAAAAACTCAGGTGGGTTTGAAAACGTGAAAGTTATATTCTGAATAGCTTTATTCTTGGCTAAGATAAAACGAAAACAGGCCTTTTGGCCTGTACTCATTTTACACTGAAATTGTTCCTAATAGATCTAGAATCGAATAGTAGTCTTCGTCTGAATAGTACTCAAGCACCACCTGTCCGCTTCCGTTGGCTTTCTTTTCTATATGAACCTTTGTTCCAAAGATTGATTCAAGCGAACGCTCCTGAGCTTCGATGTTTGGATCCTTTGCGGTTCTTACAGGTTTCTTTCGAGTCGCTGTCGACAACTTTTCTGCTTCACGCACCGTCATGTCACCTGACAACATTTGCAAGAACATCTGGTTGCGCAGCATTGTGTCCACCTGTGCGAGTAAAGCTCGAGCGTGCGACCTTGTAATTTCCCCCTCCGACAATGCCTCCAACATCTCATCGTTCAAATCCAATAACCGAATCGTGTTCGCGATCGAACTCCTGCTCTTACCAAGTTTCTTCGCGCAGTCATCCTGCGTCAAATCAAACTGGTCGATTAATGCTTTATACGACTTCGCCTCCTCAACTGGATTCAAGTCGTGGCGTTGAATGTTCTCTACAAGGGCAAGAACAAGCTTCTCCTGATCCGTAGCGGTTCGGACCACGACAGGTACAGACTCAAGACCCAACGCCTTGGAAGCTCGCAAACGTCGTTCTCCTGCGATCAGCTGGTATCCACCTTCGTGTTGAGTGACAACAAGCGGCTGTATGATTCCGTATTCCTTGATACTCGCAATCAGGTCTTCCAAATGGCTTGGACTGAAATGAGTTCGAGGCTGTCTCGGATTAGTTTCAATTGAATCTACCGGAATCTCAAGAACACGACCTGTAGTCGTTTCTGGATTTGCAGATACCGATATTACGTTCTCTGCTCTTTTTTCAGGGATTAGTGAGCCAAGTCCTTTGCCCAGCCCAGTTGCTTTTTTCATAGCGTTTTTGTCTCACGACGCTCCTCATCCCTAAGGAGAAATTCGTGCGTTAATCGTTCATAAGCGCGAGCAGCCTTTGACCCAGGATCATATCCTAGAATCGTCTGCCCAAAACTCGGTGCCTCTGCCAACCGAACTGATCGAGGAATTACCGAGCGGAATATCTTGTTTGGAAAATGTTTGTACAACTCTTTAAGCACATCGCGTGAAAGTTTTGTACGCTGATCATACATTGTAATCACAGCTCCAAAGACATTCAGTTCTGGCTTTAAGTTGTCGCGGACTAACTCGATAGTGTTCAACAACTGACCAAGACCCTCCAATGCGTAATACTCTGCCTGAATTGGAATAACGACTTGGTCTGATGCAACGAGCCCGTTCAATGTCAGCAGCCCAAGTGACGGCGGACAATCGACTAGTATAAAGTCGTACTCACTCTTCAAAGGCTCTAACGCCTTATGGAGAACAAACTCTCTGTTCTCATGCGACACTAGTTCCACACTCGCACCTGCCAAGTTTTGATTGGTAGGAATTACGTGTAAACCTTCGTGGCCTGTTTTGTGCAGAGCCTGACTGACCACCGATTGGCCAGTAAGTACCTCGTATAGCCCATGTTCAACTTCGTTGTGGTTGATACCAATGCCAGACGACGCGTTTCCCTGCGGATCTAAATCCACAATTAAAACCCGCTTCCCCGCATTCGCTAGGTAAGCGCCAAGATTCAACGTAGTTGTTGTCTTGCCAACTCCCCCCTTTTGGTTGACGATCGCGAAGATTTGAGCCATATCTGTAATTATATCCATATATAGTATATCAGAGCCTGATGAAAAGTCGCATGTGGATGAATCTTGAACTAATTTTGTGTACAAAAAACCCCGAGAAAACTCGGAGTTACTTGCAAGCCCTTCGGCTTCCTCTCAGGACATTCGACTTTTTTCGATATAACGATTCTCCCCCAGCGGTCAACGACCATGAGCGAAGTTGATGGTAATCAAACGAAGTCGAATGGTGCCGCGAGGGAGACTCGAACTCCCACAGTATTGCTACCACTGGATTTTGAGTCCAGCGCGTCTACCAGTTCCGCCATCGCGGCATGCGATTGCGGCGTTATCGTATCGTATTTGTGGTTTTACGTCAATCCTGTTGACTAATAGGTCTGTCAGTGATAGAAAGGGCTCACCAACAACTCGGAGGGCTACAAGTTGGACGCTACACCAAGTGAGAACACGGTTCCGAAACAAGTGCCGTTCTGGTTCGATCGCAGCACATGCGTCGATGCAGTGGTCAAGATCGAGAAAGGCGGAGGAAGTATTGAGTTCGCCTCCTCAGGAGGCTACTGCCGAATGAAGCGCATGGAAGGTCCTGAGCGCTTGTGGGAAGTTCACTACACTCTCACCACTGATGGCGAGGTGACTTACACCACGCCTGAGTTCGCGATGAGCGCCAGTCTTCTTCTCTACGTCTGCGGGCTCGATGCGAATGATGGGAATGTGGTCGAGGTCCGCGACAACGACCAGGATGAATTCTGTATCAGGGGTGGAAGACTCGTTTCGCTCAGGACTCGTGAAGACGAACCAGTGTTTTCGATCTTCCTCACGGACGATCTCACGCAAGAACTCGTCGCAGCTCTCAAGAGCGCAGCGTAGAGAACCTCTAGACTTCAGGAGCCCCTCGTGGCTCCGCTTTTTTTTACTTCTCTATGAACTCTCCATCTTTCAAAACTCGAACCTCAAACCTTCCTGGGATATGTCCGTTGTCTGTAAAATCTATCTTGCCCGAAGCTCCCTCAAAACTAAGCTCCTGCAAACTAGCAACCATGGCCTCACGTGTATTAGCTCCTTCACGTAAAACTCTGGCAACTGCAGTCATCGCGTCGTAAGCATGAGCAGAATACATTCCCGAGTCCTCTCCATACGCGATCCGGTATTGCTCTTCAAAACCACTAGACCCTCCACCAACAACCACAACTCGAAGATCGTTTCCAATCTCGCCAAGCTCATCAACGTCATCAAATAGCTCACCAATACCGTACATCGTAGCTTCCAACTCAATCTCTTCCGCTAGCGTCATAATACGCGCAGGATCTGCTCCACGGGCCACTATGTAAACAACGTCGGGATCCACTTCTTTCAATTCCGTAAGACGCTCCGACAATATTTCGTCGACGATCTCCTCGCCCTGATCATTTTGCAATGACACGAATGTCAACGTTCTCCCCTCTTCTGTAAACAGGTCAGCGATCAGAGAGTTGAGCGGCTGAGCCCACTCTTCCGAAGATCCAACTACCGCAATATTTTCTATTCCTTTGCCACGTAGATAATCGATTCCGTAGGCAAGCACTTGTCGCTGATGTGGCACGGTTCTAAACATAGGTTCATCCACATAATCAACAAGATCCGAAGATGCTTGAATCATGATCACGCCATCTTGCTTAAATGTTTCTGAGGCTTGATAGTATGTTTCTGAACAGAGCTCAGATATAGCAACTACCACTCCTTGAGATATAAGCTCCCGAGACGCTTCGACAGTTTTCTCCCTGTCGCATTCAACTTCTCTGAAGATTATCTCTACATCCTCCATGTTTAAATCTTTCAAAGCGAGGTCGATAGCCCTGTGGTCTCCATGACCAATCCACCCAACTTTAACAATCTCATTCTCCACAACGGTTGCAGGCGGTTCTCTAAACAACAGATACCCACCTAAAAAGAGCAAAATAATTGCTCCAATCACACTAAAAATGTGTAACCATTTCTTCATAGTCAACAAAGCTTACCATAGAATTTTCTCTGTATCCAGTGTAAGTTACTGATTTCATGGCATAATATGAGAGAACTCCTTCGCTACACTTTATTGACAGAAATGACACATATTGGTACTATTCTCCCGCAATTGTAAGAGCATGGCGGGGTAGCTCAGCTGGTTAGAGCGTGGGCTTCATAAGCCCGAGGTCGGGAGTTCAAGTCTCCCCCCCGCTACCATTCTTCGCATCACTACTTATAAGTTGATGAACGAAGAATGTCCTTCGTAGTTTTATACGAAGAAGGACCTTCCAGAGAGCTTCGAACGGCAAGCCGACTAGAAGGCAAAATGTGGACGTCCTTCTGGGAAGGAAGGATTTTCACATGCTCTCATTACAATAATATCGCGGGGTAGAGCAGTCAGGCAGCTCGCCAGGCCCATAACCTGGAGGTCGCGGGTTCGACTCCCGCCCCCGCAACCAAGTAAATTACTCTTTTTAATATATATTAGCTAACAACTTAGACGTTAATAGTTAATTGTAAATTGTAAATTGTTAACTGTTAGTATACGGCAGGGTAGCTCAGTTG
>JABMPK010000106.1 GCA_013203725.1 Candidatus Uhrbacteria bacterium
GCACAAGATCGGCGTCGTGCATCTTGAAAATTTTCTGGTGACCTCCTGCAAAACCAAGATTTTCATCCGACTCCACGTAGATGACCGAAATCTCTTTCTGCGCCTCATGGACTACTCGCCGAATACGATCCCTTTCGCTAGACGCATTGTCCATGATATATAATGTCCAATCACGATCCTTTTGGCTAATTAAAGACGAAAAAAGGTACGGAAGATACTCTGCTCCATTATATGTAACCAGTTGTAGGGCAAGCTTCATAACTAGCGTTTAATAACATCGTGAACGTACCCCGATACTATTGCAACTGGCTGAGCAACTCTAATAATCGCTACCTCCCACCATGGATGCCATTTTTTAAAATACTTGATCATGCTCGACGAAAAAATACGCTGCTTCTTTCCAACCCCCAATTGAGCGAAACTTTTTCCTACAAGATCTTTGCACGAAACATCGGAGCAATAGTGAATTTCGTAACCTGCCTCACGTACGCGCCGGCAATAGTCCACCTCTTCAAACCACAAATGAAATCTCTCATCAAACAATCCAACGGTATCCATTATCTCGCGCCGAAACGCAAAGTAGGAACCACGGACCTGATCCACCTTTTGCGACAAACCATACTGCATTTCGGTTGCATGGTATCTATCAAGAGACTTTAGCTTTACAAGATGCGGCACCTTCAGCAAAATCGCAAGCTGATCAGACAAACCGGGGGCTCTCCTCACAGACCCAATCGGCCCCCCATCGGCTCCTATCAACTTCACGCCAAGGACTCCCATTGATGAATTCTGGGTGAGCAATTCATGTGTTCGGTCAAATGTACCTTCACCAACGAGCATGTCTGGATTCAAAAGCAGCATCACATCACCCTTCGCCATTGATAGACCTTGATTACACGCGTAGGCGAACCCAGAGTTCCAGTCATTTACAATAAGCTCGACTTGAGGGAATTCAGTTCGGATCATCGATCGCGTTCCATCCATCGATGCGTTATCTACAACAATAACCTCAATATTCATGCTTGTATCTAAAGCAAATAAGCGTGAAAGGTTCTCTTGAAGAGCTTCCTGCACGTTCCACGACACAATAATGATGGAAAGGTTTATCACAGTTCTAAGTATGTGTTTTCTCCTGCGATCAGCTTATGGCCTCTTGGATAAGAGGAATCCGCGCTAACAATTGTAGCCTTTGGACCGATTATACTGTCTACAATGCGTTTAGAGTTTGTTTGAATCATCGATTCCGACATAACAATCGAGTGTTCTATCTCGGTATTTTTTATCTCAGACCTATCACCAATCGTAGTATGGGGACCAATGTATGAGTTGTCGATTTTTACATTATCTCCAATAACAACTGGTCCACGAATCAGAACATTGGGTCCAATTACAGTATCGCGCCCTATCTTGACTCTCCCCTGTATCCTGACACCATCGAGCTTGATGACCGTCTTGTCTATAACCGCTACTTCAACAGTGAGCTCATTGAGCAATAGCTGGTTACCCTCAAGTAACGCCTCTGGTGTTCCGGTGTCTTTCCACCAACCAACCATCGTTCCGTATCCCGCGCTACCATTCTTGATTATGTGCGTGTTTATGTCAGCGATCTCGTATTCACCACGCGCTGAAGGCGTGATATTCCGGTACGCTTCTGAGTACTTTGCCATCTTGTAGATATAGAGACCCGTTTGCGCAAACTGAGACTTTGGCGAGCTTGGCTTCTCCTCGATCTCGAGCAAGTTTCCGTTTCCATCAAACACAGGTACACCGAAACGCTCGGGGTCATCCACTTCAACAAACGCAAAGCTAGCGTCAAGATTTTCAACGTTGAAGCGGTCCACCATCTCCTGCAAAGACCCCAGCACGACATTGTCCCCAAAATATAGGAGAACATCGTCATTACCTATCCAGTCAGCGGCATTGTATAGAATATGGCCAACTCCAAGTGCGCCTCCTTGTTGCTCAATGTACGTAAGGCTCAATCCCCACCGCGATCCATCACCACACACATCCTGAATCTTGTCTTCGCCTGGGTTCACGTTTATCGCGACCTCAGTAATCCCAACGGCCGCAATCTTTTTGAGAGCGTTAAACAACATTGGCTCATTTGCCAATGGGATCAAATGTTTGTTAAGCGTCCACGTGATCGGTCGCAGACGCGTTCCTCGGCCTCCTGCAGAAATCACAGCCTTCATACTCAGATAGTTTTTAAATATTCCTCTAAGGCTTCCGTCCACAGTCTCATTCGCGGAAGCTTGGTATTCAGCAAGACGCAGTGCATTGGTCGTTTTGCCGGTCTTGGAAACATCTTCCCAGAAACGGGCGTAATGTCAATAGTAACGCCTTTTTGTTTGAATATCTCCTTTGCAAACCCGTACCAAGTGCACGATCCACTATTTGCAGCATGATAGAGCCCCGGGGGGTGCGCTTCAACGATCTCACGCGTCCTTTTCGCCAAATCTGGAGCATATGTAGGACTCGATTCCTCTTCATCAACAAGATCAAGGTGGTCCTTAGTCTGCGCAAGCCCTAGCATGACATCAATAAAGCTTTTCTTACCGGCGTCGCTCGTCGCCGGCTTTCCAAACAAACGAGAAAGTCGAATAACGTAGCCCTTGCCTCCCACCGCCGCAACAGCATTTTCACCATCCAGTTTTGATCGACCGTAAACGCTAAGCGGGTTCATGACCGCGTCTTCGGCGTATCCTTTCTCATTTTCACCATCAACCACATACTCTGTACCGTAGTGCACAAAAGGAATATCAAGATCATTCGCCAATTGCGCGAGCCTCCCCGGCACCTCACCGTTGATCCTGTTCGCCATATCTTTGCCATCACCTTCAGCAAGATCAACAGCGTTGTATCCAATCGCGTTCAACAAGACATCAGGAGCCATCTCCCTTATTTTCGCGTCACACGCATCAGCATCTAAAACATCGCACTCCTCGCGATCCCATGCAACAACATCGTGGTCCTCGTAAGTTTTTACAAGCTCCTGGCCAAGCATTCCCTTAGCGCCAAGTATCAAAACTTTCATATTACATTTGTTCAATTTCAGAAAGCATTGGGTGATTCCGATCACGGTCAGACAACGCGGCGTTCTCTAACGCAATCGGCCACTTCACGCCAATAGCAGGATCAGCAAGATTCACAAACGCGCTCGTCTTATATGCGTCCTCACTCCAATGTGCATTTACACTATATAGATAGTACACGTCGTCTGTCAGGCACTGATACGAGTTACCAACGCCACTTGGAACAAATACCGCCTTCTCGTCGTCGAGCTCAACTGTAACAACGCGACCAAACGACTCACCTTTTCGAAGATCAACATACGCAACAAAAACTTTACCCGTAACAATAGTCACGTATTTGTCCCACGGCTCAGCATGAAATCCACGAGTCACCCCTTTTTTGTTGAACGCTAGGCTATTTTGCACGACCTCAAACTCTCTAGGCAGTCCCGCTGCAACAAGCTTCTCTTTCTGATATTTCTCTTGAAAAGATCCACGTTCATCCCCAACTTTTGTGACATCAAAAATAATCAACCCAGGAATGTCCGTCTTATGCCCTGTAACTTCTGTTGTTGGTACACCCATACTTATTTAGATCCGTAATTTTGCTTGTAATATTCTTTGTATGCGCCACTCTTACACCGGTCAGACCATTCCTTATGATCCTCATACCAAGCAATCGTACGCCTCAGTCCTTCCTCGAGCGTTGTCTTTGCCTCCCAGCCTAACTCTTCTCGAGCCTTAGATGAGTTGGTTGCGTATCGTCGATCGTGCCCAGGCCGATCCTTCACAAACTCAATCCGGTCCTCACCAAGCCCCAACAAACCAATCATCGTCTTGGTAAGATCCAAATTCTTCACCTCGTTATCATCACCGAGCGTGTAGGTCTCTCCGATCGTGCCTTTATGTAAAACAGCGTCGACACCAGAGCAATGGTCCTCTACATAAATCCAATCACGAACCTGTAAACCATCACCATACACCGGAACCGTCTTACCCTCTTTCAAGTTTGAGATAAAAAGTGGAATCATCTTCTCTGGGAAGTGATACGGTCCATAGTTATTTGAACAGTTTGATATCGTGATCGGCAAACCATGTGTATGGAAGTAAGATCGCACAAAATGATCAGACGCCGCCTTGGATGCAGAGTACGGATTCCGTGGAGCGTACGGTGTGTTCTCGTCAAAAGGAGGATCGTTAGGACCCAACGAACCAAACACCTCGTCTGTCGACACGTGATGGAACCTCTTCTTTCCATGAGCCAGCGCGGCATCTAGTAAAACGAGCGTTCCAAGCACGTTTGTCTTAACGAATACATCAGCATCAAGTATTGAACGATCAACATGCGACTCCGCGGCAAAGTGAACAATAGCGTCGACATCCTTAACAAGGTCAAAAACAAGATCGCGATCCGTAATAGAACCGTGAACAAATGTATATCGAGGATCTTCCTCAATATCACTCAAATTTTCCAAATTACCCGCGTACGTTAACGCATCTAAATTCACGATCTCGTCGACTGGATGCTCTCGTAAATAATACCGAATAAAGTTAGATCCAATAAACCCCGCTCCACCTGTAACAAGTAGTTTCATAGTATAAAGATATTAACCCATAAGGTCATTTTTCTCAAGAAAATCTGACAGAATAGCAAAATAATCACCAAAAATGCACGGGTGAGCTAAAACGCGTGAAACTTGTTATATGTTATCCCAATTTCTCCAGAATACTCTCCATATCCGCCTCCATCTCCTCGGCCGACCTCTCAATGTGGCCCCATGGTCGATGTCCGTCATCGTCGTAACGTGGAAGCATATGGATATGCGGATGTTCTACAACCTGAAAAGCGGCGGGTCCGTTGTTCATGTTTACGTTCATTCCGTCCGCCTCCATGGCGTCACGTAACGACGGCGCAATCTTGTGCGCCACACGATAAGCTTCGACTATCGACTCCTCTGATGCGTCAAATATATTCATCGCGTGCTTTTTCGGAATTACAAGAACATGACCTTTCACACTCGGAAAAGCATCCATGATAGCAATCGCGTGTTCATTCTCATACACCTTACGTGAAGGTAACTTGTCTGCAACAATATTACAAAATATACAGTCTGACATAATTCTATCCTTTCTTTTTTATTAAGCTTTGATACCACCAGAATAATCCTACGAAGAAAAGTAGTAGGAATATGTGTGGCGAGAATACACGGGTCACAGATGTTGTTACAGCCAACTCAACGCCAACAAACAACAGCCAACTAAAGAAGCTTGTGTAGGTTAAAGTTTTTGCGACAGATCTTCTGTCCATATTATTCCAACTTCTTGAATATGAGCTTGAGCACATCTTGTAACGTTCGCTCCGGCCGCTTAAACGTCATCTCTATTTTTTTGACGTCAATCGATGCGTCACGGTCAGCTACTCGTGGAAGCGATATCACGAATCTATACGACCCCTCTTCCAACTCTTTCGCTGTTGGATCACCGGTCGCACTTTCACGCTCCAAGTTTGCAAGCGCAAACGTGGTCTCCGCTACCTCCCATCGTCTGTCCGACGTTGTTGGCTTGTACTCAGCGACAACATAGTTCACGCCGAGTTTATCCAGGTTCGTGCGGTCATCGAGCTTTACTGGGAATGGATTGAAGAAAGCGTCCTTAGAAAAAGCAATGCGTCCGTCTGTGACAACAAGCAGGTCACCTCTAGGAATCACGATCTTCGTAATTCCAACGCTATCATTTTCAATATTGTACCGTTCGTGAGGAATCGCGATCTCCACCTCTTTGTTACCAACTTTCACTGTCTGGACACCTTCGGCGTGGCGCGTAAACAGCGTGAGGTGCTGTGCGTCTGTGTAAAGCGTGACTGGTCTCGCGTCGTCCAGATACCCAACTTCATCTCCAATATGGACGTTCGATGAATATGTCATCTTTGGGACATTGGTGTTCACAACCCGCCAATACACGTCGTTTCCCGCGTTAAGTTCTACTTTTATAAGCCCGGGCGACAGTCCAGGAGCCTCAACTCGCAAGAACTTGCGCTCAAGCGCCACGTTGCTCGACGAAGCATCGCCATCGTCGTCTGCCTTTACCTCACCTACAACCTCGCCGTCCTGATAAACACGTATTGCTACAGGTTCTTCGCCAGGATTGCGGTTCATGTCCATATACATTACCTCCATCTCGAACTGCCTACCATCTGTTGCAGCCACGAACTCATGAAACCCGCGCAATGAAACATTGCTCTGACGCGCAGCGCTTCCTCGCAACCAGTCTCGCGGGACAAGATCCTGTTCAGGTAAATCGTAGTGATACGTCGCGATTTCGGACAACGAAGGGGGGTCGTCTAAGAACGCGCTCAGATTATCATACACGTGCTCTCGTTGAAGAAAGAAAAGGTCACCTTGTCTTGTTTGTTCCCATTTAAGGTTATCGATAGTTTGATGAACAATTGGCCGTAGATCAATCTGCCCAGCTGATGCATTCACCGTTGCACCAAGTTCAACTACAGGCTGATCCTTTGGATCGATCCACATGGACACGTCTACTGTCTGGTAGTTGCCAGGAGGCGTTACCGATAAATATATTGGATCGCCATACAATCGCGCGAAGTTCTCGCTACCAACACGCAACGTTGTATCAACCCGCCCCGATGGCCTCAAACCGTGAATAAATGTCGACTGACTTCCTGGCTCCCAAACCACTGTCTTCACTCCGTCCAAATCCAGATAGTTAAACACAACCGCACCAAGCATCATAACTGGCACCAATATAATCAATGTTTGTAGAAATTTTGTCATTCTCTTGAAAACATATAAAGCGTCTTTTCGCCAATCTGCTCAACGGCCTCCATCTTAAGCGCCACCGGAGCAAGTCTTGTTTTATGCAGGAAGTCTAGGTCTTCCTGCGGCAATGTTATTCCGTAGTAGTATAAAGAGGATCCTGTCTTCTCTACCGCGTCAATCATGAGTGGCAACGAAGCGTATGTCGTCTCGTCTCTCAATGATAGCACTACTTGGCGATCTGGAAATACTATTTTGTCCGACCGGTCGACAATCAATAGATCTGTCTCTGATGTTTTGGACAGTAGCGAGGACCGCTCAAGCTCGAATTCATTTAAATGACTTTCCACGTATAACAAACCTTCGTCTTTCCCAACAAATGTAACTTGAATTCCTGTGAGTATCATTGCACTGATCCAAATGATCATCAATATCGTCTTGCGGGCTTCTGAACGCCCTCGAGCAAATCCAGTCGCAATCGCATATCCTATGAACGGCGTCATCATCACCGTTATTGGCAACCAGTATCTAATGTACGATGTTCCGATCGTGATAGCTGTTGGGTCGGGGTTGTCGTTTATATTCCATGAGCCGTACAGAACCAGAAGGTATAGAGATACCGCCGCCATAACGCCGCCAACCTTCCACATCGCGCTTCTCTCTTTTAAAGAAAATGTTCTCCACCGGAAAAGTATCAACAGCAACCCGTATGTTGCGAAGAAACTCCACACTGCAAAAAATGCAAAGTGGAAATCCCATACGTTGCGCAAAACATTCATTTCGTGAATACCAAACGGGAACGCATATTGCATCAACCACGACGCTTCCTCCTGTTCTCCAACTACAGACTGCTCAACATTTGCGACAGCAGGATCCACACGAACACTGTATCCGGTTGTCAGCGCCGATCCGAAGAGCGATGCATTGAGTTGAAGCATTATTACTATCGGAATCAGGATGCCAATAAATCCAGCTGCAAGTTCACGAAACGGAAGTTTTCTTGCTTTCCAGATCACTATAAGTGCAACGGGGATTAACCATACAGCCTCGTTAGTGCGAATGAACATCGCCATGCCAAGAGACAGTCCACCAAGTAAGATTGTGAGCTCTCGCAGCATGTCACGTTTTGCGAGACGTGAATTATTCACCAGAACATGCCAAAAGTAGATCGTAAAGATTATCATCGACACAAACAGAACATTTGGATGTAATCCACGTGCAGTGAAGTACCACCAACCAGGATGCACCGCCAAAGCTATTGCGGCAAAAAGAGCGATCTTGGGGTCTCGCGAAAATCGGAGAATCACCTGATGCCATGCAAGTACAGCTAAGACCGCCACTATCGGTATCACAATATCAAGCATGTCCGCGGACATACCTGTGGCCCGGTGTATAACCCCAAGCATCCACGGAAGCCCCAACCACATATTCGGTACCAACTGACCGCCTACCACGTTCATGCTACGCGGATGAACGATACCTCCCAGCTCCTCAACCAAAACTGCGGGAACATTATACTCGCCGCCAACAACGGGTAGCCTTGTAGCAAAAAACGCCGCCGCAGATTCGTCTGGCGAGTTCCACAAGTCACCCGTAACTATAGGGAACCATGCGTATGCAAAAAAGAGCGCCAACGCGCCCAATAATGTAAATACTGTTCTTTTATTAAGCACAGGGAGTATTTTCAAAATTCAAATCAGAAATCTTCTACCAAAAACGCACTTTACAAACTGTACGTTAGAAGGCTCATAATTGCTAGTACGATAGCTAAAATAAGTACTATCATGCCCAGAGTCGTCAACACAGGTGATGCCAACGACATTGAGAGCATCAACAACACAACTCCCAGACACTGAGCGAACATCTTGCTTTTACCCCAGTAATTAGC
>JABMPK010000013.1 GCA_013203725.1 Candidatus Uhrbacteria bacterium
GAAGAGGTCTACCCAAAAACGAGAAGATTCTGCTAAGGTTGGGAGTGAAATCACGAAAACGACATGGCCAACGACCACATCCCTGGTGGATGCGGTCTAGGTAACACAACATGCCGCCGTAGCTCAGTTGGTAGAGCGTCGCCATGGTAAGGCGAAGGTCTCGGGTTCGATTCCCGACGGTGGCTCCATCTCTTTTTGAGAAGGCTAGGTCGACTCACCTTCTACGTAAATGAAGATGAGTATGAACATTCGTGAACTACATGAGTCTTTCTGTCAGTATCAGGAAGCTATAAAAAATTATCAACCGAATACGATTCGTAGTTACAAGGACACGATGAGTTCTTTCTTAGGTCTCAACTCAGAGATTCAAGAGATTGAACAAGTGTCCTTTTTGGTTGCCGAAAAGTTTTTCTACTGGGGGAGATCGGAAAAGAATTGGAAGTCTTCAACGTATATCTCGCACCACAAACGGCTGAACGTGTTTTTCCTATGGGCGGTTGCACGGGAGTTTATAAAAGTTAACCCACTAGATAAGATTGAGAAGCCTAGACTTGAGAAGAAGTTGCCAACCCGGCTTACAAAGGCACAGTCGCTGATGGTTATAGATACAGCTGCCAATCTTGAGTACTCAACTCCGTTTCTAGCCTCCAGAAACCATGCGATCTTTTCCATGTTTCTTTACTGTGGGTTGCGGAAAGGGGAGTTGTTGAAGCTGAAGTGTAGCGATGTGGACATACAGAACCTTTCAATCCATATTCGGCAAGGAAAGGGGAATAAGGATCGGATAGTGCCAATGCCATTCACACTCCGGAATACGCTTCTACGCTACGCAGAAGAGCGTCAGAAGCTCCACAAGACGTGTCAGGAGTTCTTCGTCTCGTTCCCACGTGACTGCGGCTATACGGACTCAGGTCTGAAGCGTGTAGTTGGGAGAATCAAAGAAGCATGCGGATTTCATTTCTATATCCACATGCTTCGGCACACATTCGCTACGCTCATGATTGAGGGCGGGTGTGATATTTATGCGCTGTCTAAGATATTGGGGCACAATGATATTAAGACAACGACGATTTACTTGTCTGCTTCGGTTGAGCATTTGAGAGGGCAGATGAGCAAGCATCCGCTGAATTTTGTTTGATACTGCCGGGGCGTAGTGGAAAGGGTAGGAATGCACTATTCTTATTAAAATACGAAACCGCCCACCATGGTGAGACCGTAGAGAACGGAATCGTGGTGGGCGGCAGAGAGGGCTCGGTCAGTACCAGGAGAACGGAGGCGGTTCGTCGCCACCAAAGACAACGAAGGTCCGATCCGTCAGTTCGACACGTTCTCCGAACATCAGTTCCTGGAACGTGCCGTCATGCAACAGCGATGTCGTTGGGCCCCAAAGCGGATAGCCGCCCTGGAACGCGATCGTGTAGCCAGTGTCAGCGAGCGGGAACTTGGCGTCACCCGCATCCACGATCTTCTGAACAAGGGACACCAGGAACCGCAGTTCGGTGTTGCCCAAGACACCCTCGGAAGGCACGCGTAGCGACACGCGACCGGAGTTCGCGTTGTACACGAGCTCTACGTCTTTGTTGTTGTACCGCGTGAACTGAATCGTCACATCGCCACGGACCTCACCGGTAGGCGTTGTTGGCCCGTGTTCGATCTCGTCCACGCACTGGCACTCGCACTTCTCGGGCGGATGCGCGCGAGCGGTGGCAGACAGCATGATCAGGAGGGTGGTCAGCAGGATGCCGAGGAACTTGCTCATGAAGAACTCCTTGGTTGGAATGAGGGCACCTGAATGGTACCGACTCGTCGTGTAACTATCGTCAACATAGTACAAAATCGACTTTTTGTCAAGCGTTCGAGAGTGCGGCAGCTCGCTCGCGTGCGACATCTTCTTCTTTAGAACAACGCATTGATCGGATTACTCTCCAGCGACTGCTTGGTATGCTCAGGTACTGCGTGAGCATAGATCATGGTGGTAGATATGTCTTTATGTCCCATTGTTTGTGAAAGGCCAACAATGTCCTGACTGCCACGGTAGAACTCTGTGGCGTATGTGTGCCGGCATTTGTTGGCTTTGATTTTGATGTTTACTTTGTTTGAGATGCGAGTGAGCAGGTGCTTCAAACCGTCTTTTGTAAATGCTGTATCTTGTGTTGAAGAAACCCAGAGGGAATATGATTTAATTCCACGTTTCTCTCGAGCGTCCCAATAACGGGTTAGGAGCTCATTTAATCGATATGTTATTCCAATAGCTCGTGGCTTTCGGTTCTTTGCTGTTTCTGAGCGTACTCGGATGTATCCATTCACAAGATCAATGTCGGATACTTTTAACTGTATAAGCTCACCACGTCGCAATCCGGTCATTAGAAGTACGCCAAATATTGCCATGTTTCTTGCTCTCTCAAACTCGGAGTATGCGCTTTGGTCTATTGTGTATAGTATTCTCTCAATCTCTTCCGAAGAATAGAATTCGGGTATACGTGACGGGATAACAGGGTATGGGATCTCGGAGAGTGGGTTTTGTTTAAGGTGACCTTTCTTGATGCACCAGTCTACAAATACGCTCAAGCTCTTGCGGTACGTAGCAGTAGTTGCCGGCGCCCAGTTCCGGTTGGTCTCACCCCATCGGAAGAACTGCCGTAGGATGCCCTCAGTCAGCTCGTTCGTGTCGATCATAGGAAAACGTAGCATAAGCAGGCGAAAGGCGTTTGTATAGCCTTCTACAGTTGCATCGGCACGCTGCTTGAGCGTGCCATCCTGACATTCCCGAAGGAACTGTTTGTGAGCCTGCCTTATATTCACATTTCTACTTAGATTTATTCAAAGCTTCTGCAATGCGTGTTATCTCCTCATCGGTCAAGCGGGAATTTGTTACAAAGCTTCCGTTCCCAGATGCAATTTCTTTTAACAGCTCAATCTGTCTGTCTTCGCTAATTTGACCATATCCATAAGATCCAAACGTTGTAGTGACTTGCGCATGTCCAAGGTTCTGGCTTACGGCTTTCTTTTGCTCCTCGGTAAGAGGCATCTTCATACACTCCTTTACAACAAGGTGACGCAGTGAGTGTGGATTGAAATAGGGAACTCCTGCTGCTATGTATCGCTTTTCAAAGATTTTACGTGCGGAGCTGGAGGACGACCAAAATTCTCTACCAACATTTCCTGAGCTGTAGTAGCTAATGTTTTTTTCTCCTTGCTCGCGCTTTGTAGCGGGGAATATTGGATCGTCTGGGCCAAATCCACGTTTAGATTCAAGGTAGTCGTACCAATCCAAGAAATATTGACGCGGTTCTTTATACGACAATGGGAATAGTGCGGTTGTAATTTTCTTAGAGTTTTTGGTTTTCACTCCATACCTTGGATTTTGATCAAGAATACAGTCTGTACGATCAAAGGCCCTCATTGGGAGACTAGTAATTGCGGAGATTCGTGCGCCAGAGAGCAGTGTTAGGCTGAGCAGCGCTCTGTCGCGCATGTCTACCTCGGTATTTGGTTTAATTGTTTCAATCGTGGCCTTGATTTGCTCCAAAGTGGGAGATTTTTTGCGTACCTGTTGCAGCGCCTGCCGTTTTTCCTTTTTGCCGAGGTTGAGAAAATCGATATCAGTACGATTGATGCGTGATTTGTACTGATCTTGCATAGAGAGCCATGTAAGAAATCCCTGCAGTTTCCGCAAGCTATCGTACTGGTATGAAAGGCTTAATTTGGTATCGATCTTTCCCGGTCTCTCAGCTAGCCACTTCTTAAATCGTTTTGCTCTGTCTTTATTGAAGCAACCAAAGTCTTCTTCACCTGAAAAGTCCTGCCAGAGGAGCATCGCCTTTTCATAAGTCTTGATGGAGTCGTCGCAAAACCCCTTTGAGTCCCTCATGTAATCAAAATACTGACGCTTAATTAACTCGTTTTGGTAGCGAATCTGATCATCACTTTGAGTGTGGATAGTCTTGTCCTTCAATTCATTCATATAAACTAGGTATTAGTAAATCAGTTAGTTCTTGACTAAGATGTTGATGGCGTTGGTTATTGAGGTGCCGTATGAGCTACTTTTCTTGGGCGAGATTTCCACGATACCGCTCGCTATCAATATACTATTCCATCCTATTTTTTTGGCGGTTATTGGAATGACGGTGTCTATTCCAAAGAAGAAGAATACAGATTTGTTGTTTGAGAGAATCAAAGGTGTGATGGATCCAGCTCAGACTAGACCGTTGGGCATAGTCTTTAAGGTTAGAAAGCCTTGGAGCCAAGGCGTGCTTGGGCAATTTTTTACAGGTTTGTACGCTCTGACATATTTGCTTAGTTACGGATTAATTGCTTGGTTCTTAATTGTTGTGTTGAACTTCAATTTGGTATCCGCTCTACTGTTCCTTTTCTTCTTCTCGGTTGTAACTTTCTTTGGAATCAAGATAAGACAGTCGGTACGCGATCTTTTGATAGTTGAAAAACAAGGAGGAGTGATTGGAACAATTTTCGACTTCTTCCTTATGCCGGTTGTGAGAGTAGGACGATGGATATCTCTACGTGCTCCAAAAGTGAATATCTTCATATTCTTCCTAGACTTTATTGTAGAGGCGCCGTTCAAACTTGCGATCGAACTCGCAGAGGCGTGGATAGCCTTCATGAGAGATCAGAAAGAAGACTTGTAAAAGTGAAGGAGGCAAAATGAAAAACAAACAAAAAACAATTGGTATGATAGTCGGAGTAATAATATTAGTTTTGTTTGTCCTGATCCTTGCGATTGGGCCTTTTGTTTTTGGACCAGAGACTAAGGCGGGTGATATCAGATATGGCGCGACGTACTCAACGATGTATGCGGATAAACTTGGGATCGACCCCATCGATGGCTTCAAAGCTATCGTGCAAGATCTTGGTGTTACCACAGTTCGAGTTCCAGTATATTGGGACAGGATTGAGCCAAGCAAGGACGTTTTTGTTTGGGATGAGGTGGATGTGATCATGAAAATAGCGGAGGATAATGATGTTGACGTCGTGCTGGCTATCGGTGGGCGTGTTCCAAGATGGCCGGAGTGCTTCTTCCCGTCGTGGGCGCGTGATCTTGATAGAGCGAAGTTGGGAGAGAGGCAATTGAATATGGTCGACGAGGTCGTGTCAAGATACAAAGACAGTAACTCACTATTGCGTTGGCAGGTGGAGAACGAGCCGTTTTTAAAGTGGTTTGGCGAGTGTCCGGATGTTGATGTTGATCTTTTGAATAAAGAGGTTGAACTTGTTAAGAGGCTCGATCCAAGTCATGAGATTATGACCACGGCAAGTGGTGAGCAATCGATGTGGCGCCGTGAGTCTAAGATGACACCGAGCATGATTGGAACATCGGTATACAGAGAGGTACATAATCCAATATTTGGATATGTAACTTATCCGATACCGGCGTGGTTCTATGTTGCAAAGGCGAGTATGTTGGGTGATACAAAAGTTATCGTGTCAGAGCTACAGGCGGAGCCTTGGTTTGTGGGAGATGTATCAAATTACGAAATCGCCGATCAGGTTGATTTGTTCACTGCGCGCGATCTTGAACGAAACGTTTCTTATGCAAACAAGATTGGATTTTCCGAAGTTTATGTTTGGGGTGTAGAATGGTGGTACTTTATGAAAATGAACGGTCATCCAGAGTTGTGGGATGCTGGTCGTAAGATATTCTGATATGTCTACACCGATGGAGAGAAAAGAAAAGCGTGACTCGCATTACGAGCCTAGGAAATTTCCAAAAGGCTTTCTTTGGGGTGCTGCGACAAGCTCGTATCAAGTAGAGGGCGGTAACAGACATGCCGACTGGTGGCATTGGGAACATCTTGGTGAGAAGATTTCGGATAACACAAAGTCTGGCGAAGGTGTTGATCACTACAACTTGTATAAGCAGGATTTTGATATTGCGCAGAATCACTTACACAACAACGCTCATCGACTCTCTGTAGAATGGAGTAGGTGTGAACCGGAAGAAGGTGTGTGGGATGATAGGGCTTTTGACCACTATAGGAAAGTTCTCATGGACCTTAAGTCGCGAGACATGAAGGTGATGTTGACGATTCACCACTTTACAAATCCGCAATGGTTGTTTGAGCAGAATGGGTGGGAGAAGCGTAGCGTTGTCAAAAAGTTTCTACGATTTGTAGATAAGGTCGCCGAAGAGCTTGGTGAGTACGTTGATTTTTGGTGCACCATCAACGAGCCAATGGTTTACATGTTGCAGGGATACATTTTTGTTGAATGGCCACCGCAGAAGAAGAGTAAGTTTAAAGCATTGAAGGTGATTTTGAATATGGCACGTGCCCATAAGGGCGCGTACAAGATTTTGCACAAGTGGGGACGGCAACGAGGTCGCAAGGTCATGGTTGGAATCGCAAACAACGTGTCTTCTTTTGCAACGTATAGGAAGCATAGTTTTACAGACAGTATTTTGGCTGCGGTTATAGACAGGGCAACGAATCATATCTTTTATACGTTGACTGGCAAACGAACTCACGACTACCTAGGGTTAAACTACTATTTCCACTTTAGAATGAGGAGTGCGAGTGCATTTATTCGCACTGCTTTTGGGAAGCCTGTGGATGAGATTGGTGAAGCTACTTTTGAGTCTTCAGACATTGGGTGGGAATTGTTCCCGCATGGTATTTTTGATGTGTGCATGGATTTTGCAAGTTACAAGAAGCCTATTTACATCACGGAAAACGGTTTGGCGACGAGCAATGATGACAAGCGTATTCGAGTTATAGTTGGTTATCTTTTACAGCTTTACTACGCGATTGAATCGGGTGCAGATGTTCGTGGATACTTCCATTGGTCACTTTTGGATAACTTTGAGTAGGCGAAAGGTTTCGCTCCGACGTTTGGGCTGGTTTCTGTGGATCGCAAGACTATGAAGCGAACACCGTTGCCGAGCGCGGAGATATACGGGTTAATCGCTAAGGGTAACGCAATCGAACATGACTTCCTTCGGTTCTTAGGTCACGGAACTACAAATATCCTCAATGACTGGAAAGCAAAAAATGGTAGAATGTAATTATGAAATATCAATACGATTTATTAGTCATAGGTTCCGGCTCTTCTGGATTCACTGCTGCCACATCTGCAAAAGGTCAGGGGCGCAAGATTGGGATTATTGAGGAAGACAGGTTGTGGGGAGGCGAGTGTCCAAACTGGGCGTGTGTTCCAACTAAGGCGATTTTAAAAAGTGCAAAAGTTTTTAGAGACGTTCAAGACTCCGAGCAGTATGGTGTTGTAGCTAAGGGGGCGAGCATCGACTTTTCTGCAGTGTTGTCGCGACGGAACAAGATTGTGGCTACAATTGGAGGGAAGCGAATCGAAGAGTCTGCTTCAAAACTCGGAATCGACACGATCAAGGGACGTGCTACTTTTTTGGACGACCACACAGTGCACGTTGGAGATAAGACTTATACATCGGACAAATTTGTAATCGCGACAGGTTCTGGCACATTCGTTCCGCCGATACAGGGATTGGATAAAGTGGATTGGTTGGATTTTAAGCGGATAATGGGATTGGGCAAGCTTCCAAAGTCGCTCATTGTCATTGGAGGAGGGCCTGTTGGATGCGAGTATGCGTTCGCTTTTGCGACGTTCGGAACAAAAGTTACCTTGCTTCAAAGTGCGTTGCGAGTTCTAAACAGGGAGGACGTTGATATTTCACAAGTCGCACATGATTCACTCGTGCTGTCTGGAGTCGCGGTTCATGTTGGGTCGGAAGTTTTGAGTGTGGATCAGAGCGGTGAAGGCAAAGTGGTGACTGTGAAGATTGGAAAAGATATTGTTAAAATGAATGCAGAACATATTTTCTTGGCGACCGGGAAGAGGTCAAATACATCGGGAATGGGGTTGAAGGCCGCGGGCGTGAAATTGGACGATAGGGGGTCGGTGATAGTAAATACTACTTTAAA
>JABMPK010000107.1 GCA_013203725.1 Candidatus Uhrbacteria bacterium
ATAGTGGCGTCAGACCGTGGGGTGTAGCGTGACTGTGTTAACAATTTAGCTCTGCAACAAACCCAAAAGTGTCGCATTGAAGCGCTTACTTCACAATAGTGTACGTCTCGCACTTTTCCACAGAACCTCCCAAACCCACCGTGTGCTATAATGCCAGGCGTTCACTTCAAACTATGTCAAAGGAAATTGTACTAGATATTGAGACCCAAAATACCTTTCAGGATGTTGGCGGATGGAATCATGAGAAACTCAAGATTTCGTTGATCGGAGTGTACTTCTACGAAACAGATACGTACGAGACATTCCTCGAAGCCGACCTTCCTAGTCTCTGGCCTCGGCTGGAGCATGCTGATCGGATCATTGGGTACAACCAAAAAAGTTTCGACAACCCAGTAATGAATAATTACTACGCTGGTGACCTTAACCAGATTTCGTAGCTCGATCTTCTTGAGAAAATTCATCAGTCGCTTGGCTATCGAGTAAAGCTTGATGCCGTTGCGAAGGCGACTCTTGGAGTCGGTAAAACAGGTCACGGACTGATGGCTGTCGAGTATTGGAAGGAAGGCAAGATAAAAGAGTTAGCAGACTATTGTCTGATGGACGTAAAGGTTACAAAAGAAATTTACGAGTTCGCAAAAATCAATGGATTTGTGAAGTTCGAGGACAGGACAGGGGAGATGATAGAAATCCAAATCGAGGTAAAACCTGAGCCTACCGAGCTTAAGCAGTCACTCAATTTGACGATGCCGTTTTAGGGGCTCAGTTATCCCCAGTAAAAATTTTATGCGACACTTACGTCGTGAAGTTCAACCCTACATCTTGTGGTATAATTCCAATCGGAACACAAGATGTAGGGTTTTACACTCTACGAGCTATTTGTCTCCATGCGGCAAGAAGCGATATGTTCTACTCTGTGGTAAAACTACAACATACCTCACGATTACTAGGTACATCACTAAGGCTTTGACTTGCGGGAGTAAAGCTTTGATGAAGTGCAAACGGTTTATCGTGACACAGGTATGTAATTTTCAGTCGCTACAATGAATATTCTTTGCGTAAACATTCTTAGCTAAAGCTAAGAATGTCATGAGCTAAGAACGTAATGTGCGACGAGGGGTCTGAGGCTCCATGGTTCCATAAATCAAAATCAAACCTAATTATGTCCACGATACAACAGGCAACACAGTCATCTACATCAACAAGCTCGGCAGATGCTGTGTGGAAATTTATGACAACTGTAAAAGCAATTAAAAAAGCTGGTGGTGAAGAACAGGCATTTGATCGAGAAAAGTTGTTTCGATCAATTTTGGCTGCAGTTAAAGACGGTGGTGTAAAAGAAGAGTCTCGTTATGCGGAGCGGGTTACAGGGCATGTAATCACGCGATTGAATAAAGTTTACGACGGTGTACTTACTCCACGCAGTGAAGACGTGCGTGAGATGGTGTCCGCGACTTTGATAGACAATAACCTAGCGTTCGTTGCGCGTAAGTACATTGGTTTTAGACAAAAACTGGTTCCAACGCATAACAAGGAGGACAAGTACGGAAACGGTATTTCTGTGCCTAGATACTACACAAAGGCTGGCGTCCATCCTTACGACGAGATTGTATGGGAGAATCGTACGGCTTCTATTAAGAACGAGAAGGGAGACATTATCTTTGAGCAGAAGAATGTAGAGATGCCTTCAACGTGGTCACAGACGGCAACAAATATTGTTGTATCAAAGTACTTTACAGGTAAGATTGGGGAACCGGGACGAGAGAGTAGTGCGCGTCAGTTGATTGACCGTGTTGCAAAGACTATGAGCAACTGGGGACGACGAGACGGATACTTCCAGACAGTTGAGGACGGGAATACATTTGAAGCAGAGTTGACACATATTTTGATAAATCAGATGGCGGCTTTCAATAGTCCTGTGTGGTTTAACGTTGGTGTTGTAGAAACTCCTCAGTGTTCTGCGTGTTTCATAAACTCGGTGCACGACGACATGCGGTCTATCATGAACCTTGCGACAACTGAGTCGATGCTGTTCAAGTACGGATCTGGAACAGGGTCAAACTTGTCGAAGTTACGCGCGTCGTGTGAGTACCTGTCGCGCACAAACGGAAAGTCATCTGGTGTAGTTAGCTTCATGAAGGGCTGGGATTCTTTTGCAGGGATTGTTAAGTCCGGCGGACGAACACGACGGGCTGCAAAGATGGTGATGCTCGACATTGACCACCCGGATATCGTTGAGTTTATTGAATGTAAAGTTAAAGAAGAAAAGAAGGCGTGGGCACTTGTAGCCGCTGGTTACGACGGATCGTTTACCGGTGAAGCGTATACTTCTATTTTCTTCCAAAACGCAAACAACTCTGTTCGTGTTACAGATGAGTTTATGCGTAGCGTAGAGAACGATGGCGACTTCAGCACAACCGAACGTACAACTGGAAATATTGCAGACACATACAAGGCGCGCGACTTGATGCACAAGATGGCAGAGAGTGCGTGGTGGTGTGGTGATCCAGGAATTCAGTACGACACAACAATCAACAAATGGCACACAAGTAGCAACACGGACAGAATCAACGGATCGAACCCGTGTTCGGAATACATGTTCTTGGATGACACTGCTTGCAACCTGTCGAGTTTGAACTTGATGAATTTCCGAAAGGGCGCTGACAACAACGAGTTCGATGTTGAAAGCTACAAACATGCGTTGGAGATCATGATCACGGCGATGGATATTTCGGTTGGAAATTCTAGCTACCCAACGCCGTCAATCGAACAGAATAGCTACGACTACCGACCGCTTGGAATTGGATACGCAAACTTGGGAGCACTTTTGATGAGCCGTGGTTTAGCATACGATTCAGACGAAGGGCGAAACTTGGCGGCGGCACTAACATCGATGCTTACTGGAGTTGCGTGCGCGCAAAGTGCAAAGATCGCCTCAAAGAAAGGTGCGTTTGCAGGCTTCGACGCTAACCGTGAGCCGTGCATGAACGTCATGCGAATGCACAGAGAGGCTGCATACAAGGCGGTAGAGGCAGGGGTACCAGCAGATCTGCAGTCAGCGCACCGAAAGTCTTGGGATGATGTTGTTGAGTTGGGAACAAAGCATGGTCTTCGCAATGCACAGATCTCTGTACTTGCACCAACTGGAACGATCTCGTTCTTGATGGACTGCGCAACAACTGGTGTTGAGCCAGACATTGCACTTGTTAAGTACAAGTGGATGGTTGATGGTGGAATGGAGAAGCTTGTGAATTCAACGGTTCCTGAAGCTCTACGATTTATTGGTTATTCAGAAGCTGAGTCAAAAGCGATCGAGTCTTACATTACGGAGCACGACACTATTGAAGGTGCTCCAGGATTCAAAGACGAGCATTTACCAATCTTTGATTGTGCGTTTAAGGCGGCAAACGGTACGCGTACAATTCATTACATGGGACACGTGCGAATGATGGCGGCGGTACAACCGTTCTTGTCTGGGGCAATCTCCAAGACTGTGAACATGCCGGAGGACGCGACGATAGAAGATATTGAGAAGGTTTACATGGAAGGTTGGAAATTGGGGCTGAAGGCTATTGCGATTTATCGCGACGGTTCAAAGCGACAACAGCCACTTACAACATCGCTCGATCAGAAAGACAAGGGAGCAAGCGCAGATGTTGAAGAAATCGCCGAGGTTGCAATTCCAGACGAGGTTAAGGCTGCGGTTACAGCTCCAGTTAACGCGCCACGCCGAAGACGTTTGCCAGATGAGCGCCGATCAATCACTCACAAGTTTTCGATCGCGGGTCACAAGGGTTACCTGACAGTTGGTTTGTACGATGACGGAACACCGGGAGAGATCTTCATCATGATGAACAAGGAAGGTTCTGTGATGTCTGGACTTGTAAACTCGCTCGCTGCAACAACATCTATTGCGTTGCAATACGGCGTGCCGTTGGAAGCGCTTGTAAACAAGTTTGCACATATGCGATTTGAGCCGTCTGGATTTACAAATAATCCAAACATTAAGATCGCAAAGTCTATCGTTGACTACATCTTCCGCTACATGGCATACAAGTTCTTGGACACAAATGCACAGCGTGCGCTTGGAGTTAACTTGGAAGTTGTTGACAGTCTTGAGAAAGTTGAAGAAGAAACACGACAATCTGCACCAGTGGTAGAAAGTCAGACGAAGATGTTTACAGAGACCGCTCCTAAAGTAGCTGCGGCGTCGCAAGCATCAGTACACACATCAACATTCGACAATCAGTCAGACGCACCAGCGTGTGGAACATGTGGATCGATCATGGTTCGTAATGCGGCATGCTACAAGTGTTTGAACTGTGGAGCGACAAGCGGCTGTTCGTAGGTTGCAGATAGTATGTGTCAGTAATATCTGAATTGCAAGCTAGTTATTACGATGTAGCATAAGACAGCTTCCAGATATTCATAAAATCGGCCATACTGTCATTGGGAGGAACGACCTGTCCTCCATAGCTCGAAGAGCGACGGAGGAAGCAACCTCGTGCGGTGAGCTCGTGAGATAACTTATTGAGGTTGCTTCGCTACCGCTCGCAATGACAGGGGCCCTAAACCTTGAGATATATCGCAATATAACTCACGTTGAGATTCAGTACTCATAGGATTATGCCAGAAATACTTACAGCGTGGATTGGGAATAAAGCGTTCCTCCGAAAACCGGACGGTCGTATCCTGTTGGGATGCGACTCTGGGAACGCTAAAGATCATGCGACGGTGAAAGGGTACTGGGGACTTCCTGGTGGCCGGATGGATGTAGGCGAGGTTGATATTCGGTTAGCGCTTGCTCGTGAGCTCAAGGAAGAAGCCGGTTATGAGCTAGGTGATATCGAACCGGAACTATTCACGTCGTGTCTTGTTACAAAATCCAATGGAACGCATTTACTATTGCAATATTTTATTGTTGACGTTGACGATATGTTCCAACCAACGATGTCGGAGGAGCATTCTGAGTTTGTTTGGACAGACCCATATACTGCGCTCACTACTATGAATGTATTCGATGCGTTAAAAGCGCCTCTTCAAAAACTATGCAACAGAATGGACCTGGAAAAATTGAACTCGACGATCGCATTAAGGGACGAACCGGTTTTGGGTTGATACAGTTGTACGAAGGTCATGGGAAGGGCAAGACTACCGCTTCGTTGGGCGCGGCGTTGCGTGCCGTTGGCGCGGGGAAAAAGGTGGCGATCGTGCATTTTGATAAAGGTGGCACTCATTACGCCGAGCGTGTTGCTGTAGCAAAATATTTAAGCGACGTTGTTGAGTTGCATGGAACGGGGCGCGACAGGATAGATCCCGTGTCAGGCAGATTTGATTTCAGTATCACCGACGAGGATAAACGGGAGGGCGCACGAGGTCTTGAGATCGTGCGTGAGATTTTCATTAAAGGTGATCATCAGCTTGTGATCATGGACGAAATTAATTCATCTGCTGATCTTGGTATCATTGAGGTTGAACGAGTTCTTGAGGTGCTGGATCTTAAGCCTGACGGTGTTGAACTTATCATGACTGGCAGGAATGCGCCTGAGGAATTTAGACAGCTTGCACATCTAATAACGGACATGAAGTTGAATAAGCATTACTTTTATTCAGGTGTTCCAGCTCGCGATGGGCTAGATTTCTGATATATCATGTCACTCGCGAGTGACATGATATACTGTATACACTATGGCTAAAACAAAACAACAGAAAGTTGCTGAGCAAACCAAAGAAAAGCTTGGTGACATTCATGAAGAAGAAAAGAAGCAGACCCGTCTAGAGACAGCAACGCAAAAGGAGATGAGGGAATTGAAGGCTCAGTTGAAGAAAATAATAAGAGTGCACAAATATTCTTTGATAGAACATCCTGCGCGACTGTTGAGCTTTCAGTTTATGATTGGGTTGGCGAGAGGCGTAGGATCATTCATTGGAGCAACGCTCGTAATAGGTGCCTTGATATTCATACTGAGTGCACTTGGATTCACAGACATTTTGCAAAGCTTTGAAGATTTGAGGAGAATTTAGAGAGTGAAATAATTTTGGATATGAAGAACCCCCGTAACGCCGTACGCGTTGCGGGGGTTCAACGTAGTCTCAGGCAGCAGCGCTGCCCATGTTCTCCAGTACCTCTCTGATCTTCAGGAGACGCGCCGTCATCTGGTCGAGCCCTGTGTTGACCAGGATCCCTCTCAGCATCGGCAACACCTGATTGATCAAGCCCGGACGGTAGGATACCGTCAGGATCACCCAGGCGATTGTCGTGACGACCTCAAACGGAATGTCGGTCGGAACGATCTCCGGGTGATGATCGGTTCCGTTGATCACCGCGTAGGCGTTCCCATTGCCGTCGCATCCAACATGCAGCTTGCCGTCCAGCAGGGTTCCATCGGCCCTCAGATCATCCAGATTCGCAGGGAGGAGAATTCCGTCCATGCGATACTGCAAGATCCTGTACGACTCTGCTTGTACACGAATCAGACTGTCGATCGTCTTCATGTCGTACTTCTTCTGGTTCATTGCGACGTAGATGCCAAGCCGCACCGGGTGCTTGTTGGCCACCGCGTCTGCTCCGCCCTTCAAACGTCCAATCGCAGCCGTCGCGTTCGCAGACGAGATCGCGTCCATGTAGCCGACCTCTTCTCCACCGATGATGATGGGGAACCTCTCCGCGTCACAGGACTCTCTCCTCGACTTCTCTTCCTCCTGGCAGTACTTCCACCAGGTGCTCAGGGTCATGTTGACGTACCTGGCTGCCAGGCCCTTGGACTTCAGCTTGTCGCAGGACACGTTCCCTGCGTCGCGCTGACAGAACCTGCGCACCGTCTCGTGGAAACTGAACGGGCATCGTGGATCCCGCTCATCCATCCTGGGATCGCCGCCGTTGTCCGATCGGTCCGTGATCTCCTTGTCCCTGTTGTCCAGGAGGTTGCTCATGCCTTGCAAGAGCTCGCTCCGGAACGCCGTCTTCGGGTCGAGCCCCTTGAGCTTGGCGACCACTTCCTCGATCGTCATGCCCTTGGAGTACCCGACCTCCTCGGGCATCTTGTGTTCGGGGTGGGTGGCCAAGTGCCATTCCACCATCCAGTCGTCGACGTCGCAGTAGTCCGTCGCGGAGTTGTTCATCCCGTAGATGATTCCGCGCAACTGCTTCAGCCGGTTCACGAGCCAGCTGGCGCTACGCCCGCTGTGCTTCTTGATGGACTTGATGATGCTCGTGAGCGTCATCCCGGCCTCGTACTGCTGCGGCCACAGGATGTCCCTGTTGCCGCAGATCCACCTGATCACGGTCTCTTCGACCCTCGGGTCGACTCCGGGGGCCTCGTCATGAGTCACGCCGATCGCGCACATCATGACTTCGTTGACCCAGTAGATCTGGGACCGAAGGTCGTCCGCGCTCAGCTTCTTGCCGTGCGCGTCGCCCGAGCACAGCATCAGTCCGATCTGCTTGAAGGCCCAGGAGACCCCCAGCCTGTGAGCGCTGGCGTAGTTGTCCTTGTGCCCGGCGTAGAACCGGAACACCTCGAACCGCTCCCAGAAGGTGCGGAGTTCGGCAGCAGGCACGCCGTATCCATGCATCACCTGCATGAAACGTACGCGCAGCTCGTCGTTGGTCATCCCTTCGAAGACCATCGTCGCTGCGGCGAGTGCGGGGTTCTTCTTGTCGTGCTCGTCGTGACCTCCGCCGAACACGCCGACGAAGATCCACTTCCGGAGCCGCTCCAACACCCCGCGCTGCTTCTTGGTGATCTTGTTCGCCGAGTGCGTCTGGATGTCGACGCTCGTACCGGTCCGATCTCCGAAGAGGTCGAAGCTGTGAAGCGCGAGCACGAAGATCATCACCGCCCGCACCAAGTCATCGAAATGGGGGACGGGGTGGAGCACCAATACCGGTGCAAATGTTCGGTTCTTCAAAGTAGCCTCACTCTCTTGTTCTTGCGCGAAAGTT
This sequence comes from Candidatus Uhrbacteria bacterium, assembly GCA_013203725.1. GTDB lineage: Bacteria > Patescibacteriota > Patescibacteriia > UBA9934 > UBA11717 > JABMPK01. The sequence goes on from JABMPK010000107.1 coordinate 7,943, forward strand.
CGCGCAATATGGGTTGTTGTTTCAGTTGTCGCACACTTATCACGACGTGCTAATCTATCACATAAATAGCACTTTGTCAAGTATAACTGTACAAAATATACATTTTCAAGGTTAAAGTCTGCAATTTTCAAGTGAATTGAAAATGACTAAATGTATATTTCCGTAAATCACTTGAAAATTGCCAAATTGTCTATTGTCATTACTTTTTTGGTATAATGTCCCTATGACAGCTAAAAAGCCCAAAATACGGCGTCATTACGGCCAGAGTAGGTCTATTCCCACTTCGTCACGCATTAAAGTAATGCAGGTTGTTTTGTTTGCTGTTGCTGGTATTTTGATTGCAAGGTTAGCCTTTTTACAGATCGTTCAGCATTCTATCTACGAAGCACTCGCCAGCGGGCAACGAGAGCTGTATAAGGAGCTTTTTCCGGAGCGTGGAGACGTGCTTGTTGTGGATAAAGACGGAGAAGAAGTCGCCATAGCTACAAACAGGTATTTGAGTTTGGTGTGGGCGGAACCGAGACGAGTGGACGATCCGGTTAGGACGGCGCAGGTTTTGGGGGAGATATTGGGGTATAACAAGGTGGCTTCAGGGTCTTCTAGTAATGCTAGAGAAGTGGTTGCGGCTGGGGAAGATGGGTCGTATTTGACCGATGGGACCTATGAGCAGGAGGGTGCCGAGGAAGAACCTTCAAAGAATGATGTCTTGTTGGGGAAGCTTTCTAAGATAAATGACCCGTATGAGCCGATAGAACACAAGGTTACTGATGAGGTTGCGGAGGAAATACGTCGTGCGAATTTGCCGGGGATTCACTTGTTGCAAGAACGCTTCCGGTATTATCCAGAAGGTAGCATGACCTCGCATGTTACAGGTTTTGTTAGTGGCGACGATGATGGTGGGTTTAGTGGGAAGTATGGGATCGAGGGATATCTTGATGAGACACTTGCTGGGCATCGTGGATATTTATTCTCCGAACTCGACGCAAAGGGGCGTTGGATTTCTGTAGGATCGCGTAATCGTGAACCGGCACAGGACGGTGCGGACGTGTTGCTGACAATCGATAGGACTGTTCAGTTTGTTGCATGCGAAACTTTAAAAGACGCGGTTGAGGAATATGAGGCGGACAAGGGCTCTGTAGTGATCTTGGATCCAAAGACGGGAGCAGTGCGTGCAATGTGTGGTTTTCCAGATTACGATCCTAATATTTTCAATGAAGTTGAGGACATTTCCGTTTATAATAATCAGATTACATTTGAAGCATACGAACCCGGCTCAGTTTTCAAGCCGCTCGTAATGGCCGCTGGAATTGACTCTGGCGCCGTTACGCCGCAGACTTCGTATTACGATACTGGCGAAGAAAAAATCGAAGAATACACAATACGCAACTCCGATCTTAAAGCGTACGAATGGCAGACAATGACACAGGTTCTGGAGAAGTCACTGAACACCGGAATGATTTTTGCTATGCGAGAAATGGGCATGGAGCAGATGGCAAGCTACGTTCACGGATTCGGATTTGGAAATCAAACAAAGATCCGACTGAATTCGGAAGTTAGGGGAGACATCCAGAATGTTGATAAAGGCTACGAGATCTTCTCCGCCACGAGCTCGTACGGCCAAGGAATCACAACCACGCCGTTACAGATGGCGATGGCATACACGGCACTAGCAAATGAGGGGTCCGTTATGATTCCACATGTTGTGAAGGAAATTCGTTATGACGATGGCACTGTAGAGGTCGTAGCTCCTGAGGTATTGAAGCAGGTTTTGTCGCCGCGATCGGCTCAGTTGGTGTCTGCTATGTTGATAAGTGTTATAGAAAATGGACACGCGGGAGAGGCTGGAGTGGAAGGATATTACATCGCAGGTAAGACTGGAACTGCTCAGGTTGCCAAAGAGAACGGGTCTGGATACCAGAAAGACAACACTATAGCCACGTTTGTAGGCTACGGACCAGCGCGCGATCCGTCTTTTGTAATATTAGTCAGAATCGACCATCCGCGTACCACGCAATGGGCAGCTGGCACAGCAGCGCCAACCTTTGGGAAGATTGCCGAATTTTTGTTACAATATGACAATATAGCACCTGAAAGATAGTTATGATGACAATGATACAAAAACTGTTGCGAATTTTAGCGGTGCGTACAATGCGTGCGTATAAGCCTAAGGTTATTGGAATAACCGGCTCTGTTGGAAAGACGTCTACTCGTCATGCAATAGCTGCGGCAATTGGAGACGCTCGGAGCATTCGTGTTGCGGAGGGAAACTACAATAACGAGATGGGATTACCATTGACGATACTTGGTGAGCAAGCGCAAGGATCGTCGATTTTTGGTTGGATGGGTGTGCTCTGGAGAGGATTTGTTTTGTCTCTTGGTGCAAAGGACGATTATCCAAAGTGGCTTGTTCTTGAATACGGTGCGGACAAGAAGGGCGACATTGTTTACCTAACAAATATAGCGCGACCTTACATCGCAGTTATCACGGCCATCGGCATTGCTCACACGGAATTCTTTGGAACTATTGATGACGTTAAAGAAGAGAAGGGCGCATTGGTGCGCGCGTTACCAGAGGATGGTATTGCGATCTTGAACGCGGATGATGAGAACGTGTTTGCAATGCGACATATGGTAAAGGGTGCGCATGTTATGTATGGGTTTTCTACAAGCGCAAATGTTTCCGCGAATAACGTTACTGTTGACACTAAGCACGATGGCGACATTGACCCAACAGAGGTTGTTGCAAAGTTGAGGTTCGAATTGAGCGCCGGAGACGATTCTGTGATGGTCAGTATGGACAACGTGCTGGGAGACGCGCATGTTTCGGCGATCTTGGCGGGAGCAGCAGTTGCGCTTCAGCTTGGTATCGAGCTTGATGTAATTGCGAAGAATCTAAAATCATACGTACCGATGCCAGGACGTATGCGACTGCTTGGTGGAATCAAACATTCGCTGTTGCTCGACGACTCCTACAACGCGTCACCACAATCGGTGCACGCTGCTTTGGAGGCTCTTGGCTCGTTCCCGCTTACAGGCACTGCGAGAAGGATTGCGATTGTTGGAGACATGTTGGAGCTGGGTCGGTACTCAGAAAAGGCACACATTGAAGTTGGACAACACGTAGCCTCACTACCGATCGACTTACTAGTAACGGTCGGTGAGTTATCGCGCGATATTGCACGAGGCGCGCTTGCAGCAGGAATGGATCAAGCGAATGTGTTTACCTATGCAGCGTCACCAGATGCCGGCAGGTTTGTGCAGAAACGCATGGGCAAGGGCGATGTAATTCTTGTTAAAGGTTCGCAAAGTATTAGAACGGAGAAGATTGTAAAAGAACTAATGGCAGAACCGTTGAAGGCTCAAGAGTACTTGGTCCGTCAAAATGAGGAGTGGTTAAAAAAATAGTATGGGAGAGGGGGTAAGACAATATTCTGTTGAAAATGACCTGTTACTAGCTGAACAAGAGGTCGAGGCTCGTAAGAAAAGTGTTGTTAGCGACACAGGCGTTGATTTGATTTTGGATGAAAAAGAAATAGCGCGTCGCGATGAGTTGATGAAGCGCTCAATAGAAGGTCATTTGGTTTCCTGGACAGACGAGAAGGATGCTATGGAGCAGAAGCGTCAGGAGGCGCGTGACAGGCAAGAGCAACTCTTAGCTATAAAGGACGCTATTAAAGGCGGACAATATAAGTTGCTGCATACACATGATGGAGAGGTGGATATGAGACCAGAGGTTGTGGGGTCGCTTGCGCGACACATACAACGACAGCTTGAATTCGCGTTCCAAGAGACGGACCTTATTAGTACAGAAGAACCGCCAGAGCTCCCAAAAGACCTTGTCATTAACCAGGGTGTCGTAGACGCACTTTTAGAAGAAGAGACGGTTGAAGGGTATGCTTATAACTATGTACATTTTGGAAGCTTTACAGAAGAAGGTGAAGAGGTTGGTAGCTCTGTAACTGTCGCAGGAAAAGAATATACTACAGCCATCGGTGACAAAATCGGCGAAGGTGCTTTTGGAAAAGTTTTTGTTGGACACCCTGTAGTCAGCATAGTTGAGGGCTTTGACGAAGCCGGGGAATTAGAAGAAACATTGGTTGATATGGATGTGAACGACCTTCATCCTCCGATTATTAAGGTGATAAACAGTGCGCTATACGGTCGAGATACTATGGACGATTTTCTTGTCAGAGAAGTTGCGGCGTTAGACCACAGAGGCGTTTTGGTAGGTGTTAAAAGAATTAAGGGTACTGAGCATTACGAGATGACAGTAGTTGTTATGGAGCGCGCTGATGGCAAAGATCTTAAAACTGTTCGTTTGGAGAATAGGGAATTTTTTCGCAAACCTGAAGGTCACCTAGTACTGGCAAAGAGCATGTTGGCGGCATTCTTAGATCTAGACAGACTGCATAGTGAGGGTGTGGCTCACAGAGATATCAAACCGGCTAACATAATGATGCCGATTGATCGGCCAGAACATACCAAAATTATTGATTACGGAATGGTGGAACGCGTTGGTAATAAGGGCGAGGCTCCTGCAGAAATCGAGAGCGGTTCGGGGGTAATTATGGGTACTCCAATGTACATGACGAAGGGCGTTGTGTCGGGCGTAAAGGGGTCTTATATGGACGCTGACGTTGCAGCTATCGGAAAATCGTTTGGGCTTATGTTTGACGGAGATGAGTTCTTGAATGGTAGGCACATGCAATATTTGCCAACGCTTGATGCTATAGACAATGGAACGTTATTTTCTGCCCCAGACCTTCGTAATACAGAGTGTGCTGAAAGGTATTTGAGTAAATTTAAGTACAAGCAAGAACGAGATTTGGCAAAGCTGCTCTACGATATTATATTGCCGCACGATACTGGTGACGAACGAGAGGCGAAGAGACTGAATGGAGACCTGATTACTACAAAGGATGCTATAATTGCTCTGGAGAAGATCGTTCATGAAATGGACGTTGTGATGAGGGCCCAGAGGGTACTTGATAATGCGCAGAAGGGTAGGACGGGTAGCGCGGTGTCCACGGAGCAGTTTAAGCAAATTGCTAATTTGATGGCATCTCAAAAGCCATCAGTGGTGGACGAGTTGAAAGTTGTACTTGATGGAATTGGCTCGTTCATTCAAGAGAAGCCTACTCCGAGATCCCAGCGTGTAGAGATGATAAGCGTTGCACACGAACTTGTCTCAAAGGAGTGGGAGCATTTAGTAGAAGATTTCAAAGATGAGTTTACGCCGTTTTTGAAGAATATATCGAATCAGATTAGTGACAAGCTGGAGCATATGAAGTTGAGCACCATGAGTGGTGATGTTGATTTTGCTGCTGATTTGCACAAAGATATTGTAGATAGGATGGAGTATCTGAGAAGCGAAATATCTATTGTGCGTAATTTTAGATATGATGCGATGAGAAGAAGCGCGGATCAATACGGTGCTGCGCAACCTGGCACGTTAGGACAGGTGAGGCGTCCTCTATCAAGAAAATCGTAGACAAAAAATAAAAGGAGGAACATGTTCAATGAATTATTTCTACAATTAGCTGTTGTGTTGGTGGCTGCGAGTGTTTTGTCGCTTGTTATGCATCGAATTAAGCAGCCATTGATAATCGCGTATATTTTTACGGGACTTATTGTTGGTCCGGGTGTTCTGGGTTTGATGCACGATCCAGCTGTATTCAAAACGCTCTCAGAAATCGGGATTGCCTTTTTGCTATTCCTTGTTGGTATCAATTTGAACTGGCGTCACATCAAGGATATCGGACTTGTAGCGTTAGTCGCCGGTACTGGCCAGGCTCTGCTAACTTCGGGTGTTGGGTATGCAATAGGGCTCGGATTAGGGTTCGATACAGTCACAAGCTTGTTTCTAGGAGTAGCTTTTGCTTTCTCGAGCACGATTATAGTTGTAAAGCTGTTGTCCGACAAAGAAGACCTAGAGCGTCTATACGGCCGTATCAGCATTGGAATTCTGATTGTGCAAGACCTGATAGCGATGGTAATTTTGATATTCATTGGTGCCATGCGCGACAATTCAAGTTTGGGTGAACTTGTCACAATATCGGCAATCAAAGTGATTGCAGTCGTTGTTGTATTGTGGGCTATTGCACACTTGATACTACCCCGGTTGTTTAAGTACGCCGCTCAGTCTCAGGAGTTACTGTTCTTGTCATCGATCGGGTGGTGCTTCTTGGTAGCAAGCTTATTGTATTTCTTAGGATTTGGAATAGAGATAGGCGCGCTTCTTGCGGGTATTGCTCTTGCGGGCACAGGCTTTCAACGAGAGATTGAATCTAGAGTAAAGTCATTGCGTGACTTCTTCCTAGTCATCTTCTTTATTGTACTTGGAATGAATCTTACGTTTGGTGCCCTTGGCGATGTTTGGTTGGAAGCTGTGATATTTAGTCTATTCGTGCTGATCGGCAACCCGTTGATTGTTCTGATTCTGTTGCGTGTCATGGGATATCATCCACGGACTGGATTCATGACGGGGACAACGGTTGCGCAGATATCAGAATTTTCGTTCATCGTGCTCGCCGGAGGAATCGCGGCAGGTGTGATCTCCGACGATATCTTGCCGATGGCAACTGTGGTTGGACTTACAACAATCGCGGCTTCGTCTTACTTGATAATATACAACGACAAAATCTACAAAACTCTTGAACCAGCTCTTAGGTGGTTGATTCCCAAGGACCCTAAGCGAGAAAAGCGAATGGGGTCACCACCCGCCGTGTTACTGTTTGGGTACCGCGACATGGGTAGCGCGATTTTGCCTGCAATAAAGCGCATGAAGAAAGATTATCTTGTGGTGGATTTCGACCCTTACATGGTTGAGCAACTTGAGGAGAAAAAGATTCCAAGTTTGTATGGCGATGTTGGAAACGAAGAATTACTGAGTTATATCAGGGCAGAGAAGGCGGAGATGATAATATCCACGATCCCAGATGCGCAGGTTAACGCGGAGGTGCTACGTTTTGTAAAAAGACGAAGATCAAGGGCTACGGTTATCGTAGCAGCAAAGACAAAGAGGCAAGCGCAAGAGCTTTACGAACTAGGCGCGACGTTTGTTATAGTACTCTCAGTGCTAGGCGGCTCACACTTCTCCGAGCTATTGAACAAGAAGAAGTCAGTAAAAAGCCAGTGGAAGGCTCTTGGCAAAAGGGCGAGATCAACAAAAAAACGAGCTTAGGCTCGTTTTTTTAAATCATGAATTCTTTTGCAATAACATCCACGGAAGCAAATGTGTCAAGCTTGTTGAGCTCCTTCAAACTTACCCATCGTGCATCATGAACCTCTCTATCTGACAGCGTGAGATCGGCCTCGTGTGCCTCAAGTATGTAGATAAAATCTATATGTCTGTGCTCTTTCTTATCTCCATTCGCTGGAATGGCTTCATCTAGCATTGTGTACGGGCTTGGAATCTCTCGCTCTTTTTCTGTTGGTATGATCTTTCCTGATACTCTCGGTTGCGCTATCGTAGCATTTATACCTGTTTCCTCTAGCGCTTCTCGCAAAACTGCTTCATGAGGCAGTTCTCCGGAATCAATGTGCCCACCTGGAGGAACCCACTTGTTCAACTTTTTATGATGTATTAGCAGAGTCTTAGTTCGTTCTGGATTAAATATGAACCCAGTAGTAGTGAAATGCCATGGTAATTCATCGTCTCTCATATAGACATGATTCTAACATAGATTGTCCACAGACCAAGTGTTGACACGGTTACTTTTCTCGTGTGCTAAAATAGAAGAACCTCCCAATATAACTATATAAAGGGAATATGAAAGAAATAGCAAAAAACGAGATATTAAATGCTATGGCTCAGTATGCAAGAAATACTGACGAGATTTTGTTTGGGATGAATAAGAGGTTCGATAAATTGGAAGCTGACGTTACGTCGCTCAAGTATGATGTGACATCGATTCAGTCGCAGATGGTTACAAAGTCATATCTAGACGATAAGCTCTCAGACCTGAGAGGAGATTTGGTGCAAATGGTTGATAGAAAAATACAGCTTGCGATTTCTAGATGATATGTTGAAATTACTTAAGACGCATTTTGGATACGATGAATTTCGTCCATTGCAAAAAGAGATAATCGATACGGTGTTGTCCGGGAAGGATACGCTTGTACTGATGCCGACCGGAGGGGGGAAATCCCTCTGTTTTCAACTGCCTGCTTTATCACTCCCTGGTACGACTATCGTGATCTCACCGTTGATCGCGCTCATGAAGGATCAGGTGGATGCGCTGATAGCCAACGGAATACCGGCGGCTTTTTTGAATAGTTCGCTCACTAAATTTGAGCAACAGGAGGTTATGAATGCGTCGACTTCAGGTGACGTTAAGATACTGTATCTCGCACCGGAGCGTGTGAACTCGTACGGGTTCTCGGACTTTTTAGAAACTTTAAATGTGAGTCTGCTTGCGATTGACGAGGCTCATTGTATATCTGAATGGGGCCATGACTTTAGACCGGACTATCGAAACTTGCGCGAGCTTCGTGCAAAACTTAAGGGAACTCCAGTAATCGCTCTAACGGCAACGGCTACACCACGTGTGCGTAATTACATATTGAGTCAGCTCGATATGAAAGAGGATTCTGTTTATGTTTCTAGTTTTAACAGGGAGAACTTACACTACAGCGTAAAGCCAAAGTTCAATGCTACATCACAGTTGGTCGAACTTTTAAAGTCGCACAAAGACGCGTCTGTGATCGTGTACTGCTTCTCCAGAAAAAATACTGAGGAAATAGCTGAGGCTCTGTCTAGATCCGGGCTCAACGCAGCTGCATACCATGCTGGATTGAGTGCTGATGATCGTGTTGATGCACAGGACCAGTTCATTAAAGACGAGGTCCCAATCATCGTTGCGACAATTGCATTTGGCATGGGGATCGATAAACCGGATGTGCGACTCGTGGTTCACATGGACCTTCCAAAGACAATCGAGGGTTACTACCAAGAAACTGGACGAGCTGGGCGAGATGGGCTGCCGGGTGAATGTGTTTTGTTCTATTCGTATGCAGACAAACGAAAGCAGGATTATTTTATAAATCAGATACGCGATAATAACGAAAAAAAGTTAGCTACCCGTAAACTCGACGATGTTGTTTCGTATTGTCAGAGTGACGACTGTCGTCGTGCCGAGCTGCTACGATATTTCGGAGAGGTGTACGGCTCAGACAATTGTGGTACTTGTGACAATTGTGTAGCGGCGCCTGTAGAGGAGTTTGATGCTACGGAGATTTCGCAAAAGATATTGTCTGCTGTTTTAAGAACGGGTGAAAGTTTTGGCGCTGCTCATATTTGTGATGTTCTTCATGGATCGGGCAAGAAGCGAATTCTGGAATTGGAGCACGACCAGTTGTCTGTGCATGGAATTGCGCGAGACATTTCGGTTGGCGCGTTACGTGCTCACACTGAGGCACTTAGGAAAAGAGGATATTTGGAAAAGAATGAAGGCGAGTATCCAACGCTGCGTGTGAGTTCGAAAGGGAATCAGGCGCTTGTTGGCAGTAATTTGATTATGTTGCCAAGGCTCAATGCTGTTGTAAATGCGCAGAAGCCTCGGACTGGATCGGATCTCGAGTACGACCTTGCGGTGTTCGAGAAACTTCGTGCACTTAGAAAGCAAATTGCAGATGATCAAGGGGTACCGCCGTTTGTAATATTTGGAGACAAGTCCTTACACGAAATGGCGTATTACTTGCCATCTACTTTAGAGGCGTTTGGTCAGTTATTTGGAGTTGGGCAAAAAAAGTTGGAGGCATTTGGCGAAGACTTTTTGGCTACGATAGTGTCGCATGTTAATGAGAATGGGTTAGAAGAAAAGAAGGCGCCTGCTCGGAAGACTGGTCCTAATGTTAAAAAATCTTCAAGATCTAATACCGTGAACGAAACAAAGTCGTTATTAGAAGAGAAGCTTTCAATAGAACAGATTGCAGAACAGCGAGGGTTGAGCGCAGGAACTATTGTCGCTCATATAGAGAAACTTGTTTACAGTAGTGACTCGCCTGATATCGAACACATAAAGCCTAGCGGAAAGGAGTTTGAGGTAATGAGGGAGGCTTTTGAATCAGCCGGTAGTACGTCGCTGACATATATATAC
>JABMPK010000002.1 GCA_013203725.1 Candidatus Uhrbacteria bacterium
GTGTGGAGCGGGTAGAGGGAATCGAACCCTCATATCCAGCTTGGAAGGCTGGCATAATGAGCCTTTATATTATACCCGCAGCTCCGCGCGTCGTTTCCGACTCGCTTATTTCGACAGAACTATACCAAATACCATGTTTTTTGGCAATAGTGTTGACAGTCGGCGCGTTTCTCTGTACTGTTGCATCACGCAGCGGTTGAGAGTGCCTATTCGCGGTCATTCCGTTACTCCCCCGCGAGTTCACACACCGGAAATCGATAGCGACCACCTCCCCTCGTACTTGTCGTCGGCAGCCCAGCTGGGTTGTCGGCGGCATTTATTTTATAATAGCGACCCTGCAAGCGCAATTGCACACGCATCGGCTGCATCGTCCGGCTTCGGGACGTCATCAAGCTTTAAAATACGCTTCACCATATCTTGAACACCTTTCTTATCCGAAGCACCATAACCTGTGACCGCTTGCTTTACTTGTTTGGGCCCAAGCTCAACAACCCCAACATTGAATGCCCCAGCTATTGCTAACACCACGCCACGAGACTCTGCCACACCAATCCCAGTCGTCTGATTTTTTGTGAACAGCAGTTTCTCAATCGCGAGCCTCCCAGGTTTGTGTTCATCAAACAACGCGCGAACCTCATTCGCAATCTGGCTCAATCGCTTCTCATGAAGCTCAGTCTTTGGAGTCTCAATACATCCGCATATCACAAGCTCAGCGTCCGACCCGGAACAACGCAGTACAGCATATCCCATGCGACCGTAGCCCGGGTCGATTCCTAGAATGGTTTTTGGTTCACGGTTCATAGTTCATGGTTTTTAGTCCTCGAGTTAGCTGTGTAGGGTAGTCGGTTCATGGTTCTCGGTCCTCGAGTGAACTCACGAACCGTCAACCATGAACCGTGAACCACACAGATTACTGTTTGTTAGACTGTGATGATCGTAGCTTCGATAGTTGCCGCCAAATACTGGTCGTCTGCTCTTCTACTGCGTTGAATTGGTCAAGTGTCACAAATCCTCTTCGTTGCGAAATCTTGATCGCTGCGTGCACTTCTACAAGAGATCCCATCGATATCGTAATGAACCTCGAAAAATCCTTAGCACCGTTCCTCACCGATCCCTCGGCAAGATTTAAGTAAACCGAGACTACGGCTCTGTTGATCTGACTCGTTAAACCAAACCTTTCATCTTGTGGAAATGAGTTCGTTGTCTCATAAACCGTGTCTATGAAATCCAATATCTGCTCACCAACTCTAAGATTCTCGTATCCAAAGGGCATGTTGGTTGTCGGTTCACGGTTGTTGGTCCTCGAGTTAGCTGCTTAGGGTAATCGGTTCACGGTTCAAGGTCCTCGAGTGATCTCAGGAACCATGAACCATGAACCATCAACCAACATTAGTAAACACATGCTGCACATCATCAAGCTCCTCCAACGCTTCAATGATTTTTTCTACCTTCGCAGTCGTAGATTCATCTATCGTCAGAGGCATCTTTGCCACATACTGCAAACTTGCCTCGTCAGGAATAATCCCGAAAACCTCGACCGCCTCTACGAGCCTCTGAAAACTTGAAAGTTCTCCCATGATTGTAGCGCCCGCATCTTCGATCTCGATATCCTCGGCGCCGGCGTCTATCAACGCCATTTCAAACTCATCCGCATCTTTGATCTTTTCCTTCGCGTCCAAAAAAGAAACAACGGCCTTCTTTTCAAAGTTATACAACACGCTTCCAGGGTCTGCAGAGTTTGCACCGCTCTTTCTGAGTGCAATAGAGATGTCTGCACTAATACGGTTCTTATTATCCGACAACGTCTCAATTACAAACGCGACTCCGGACGGCCCATAGGCTTCAAACAATCCCTCCGCCATCTCTCCACCTTCACCATCGCCTGTCCCACGCTTGATAGCACGATCCACATTCTCGTTTGGCATATTGGCTGACCTCCCTGCGTCGATCGCTATTCGAAGCTTGAAGTTCATCGTTGGATCCGCACCACCCTCACGAACCGCAATCGTAATCGCCTTACCAAGTTTCGTGAAAATAGCACCACGCTTAGCGTCAGCGGCACCCTTCTTATTCTTAATTTTGGACCATTTATTGTGACCAGACATAAGGTTTCATTCATTCAATATAGTGCTAGGTTATACCGTATTTTAGAAGATGTCCAGCTATTCCCTTGACAAACTCTACTTTTTTTGATATTTTTACACAGATTTTGAATCGATAGATTGGCATTCCGCCACAGACACGGAGCTTCGATGATGAACGTTCGCTACACCCTTCTCTCAACTCTCGTCCTCGCGCTCGGCCTCACGGCCGGCTGCGGGGACGACCCCATCCACACCCTCGGGCCGGCGGACGCTGGCGGCATCGTGCTGGTGGAAGAGGCCATCAGCCAGACCAAGACCCACGTGGTCGTGCCCGGCGACAGCCTCGCGAAGATCGCCGACCAGTACGACAGCGTGACCTTCCTGGATCTGGAGTTCCAGAACGAGACCGCGCTCAAGGCCCTGTACGACGAGCGGTGCACGCAGCTCCGCGAGGGGTACCGCGTTCGCCGCAACGGCAAGCGGTACTGCAACGACAGGTTCCCCAACGCCTGGGCCAACTCGCTCAAGCCGGGTGACCGCATCGTCGTTCCGGTGCCGAGTGCTCCGGAGATGATCCACCAGATCATCAAGGACGCCAAGCCGCCGATCGCTTTCGTGATCGACGACACGGGGTCGATGAGCAACGACCGCCAGGTGGTCACGCAGTGGTACCTCTCCGCCTCCACCCAGGAGGACAAGGAGATCGTCGGTGTCTTTATGTACGCCGACAACGGAGTCCGTCGGTACACCCCGGAAGGCACCGAGTTCCTGACGATGGGTCAGGTCGAGAACACCCACGGCGCGCTGAAGGAAGCCAGGAAGACACGTGCCAAGACCATCGTGCTCGTCACTGACGAGCCCGGAGACGACTGGAACTGGTCCACGGTCGGCGACCTCCCCGAGGTCGTCGCCCATTGCCTGCCGGACTTCGACCAGTACACGTGCGAGACGAACCTCGAGCGTCTGGTCGGCGTGACGGGCGGACAGTACGTCCGTGGGGTCCACTGAGTTGAACTGAGAGAAGGAAAACGGGCCACAGCATCTGCTGGGCCCGTTTTTCATTTAATCATTTTTAGATACACCTCTCGCAACATCCGCGCGTCATCCAATGCATGATGTTCTCGATATTGCGAAGGATCTATTCCCATTTCTTTCAACATCACATCGTTGTTAGCTGCCAACATTCCCTCTGGGTCAATATTATTTCCAAACATCATCGACGCAAAGTCTATCGACATCCAATGGAACGGAACATTTCCTACTCCAAACAGTTTCACCATGTAAATCATGTCGTACTGAGGAACAAACGCGACCATGTATGGCTTCTCTTCTCCCAAAAATGCTCGTACCAGATCTTGCGCTTCAGCGCGCGATACCTTCTCCTCAGTTAAACTCGGCAAAATGTTTTCAGTTACCCATGGATGTACGTCGCCGTCATACTCAAGCTCTACATAAAACTCGTCACCATTTGGCTTAACAATACCAATCGACAGGATCTCGCCAGTGTACGGATCCAGATCGGAAAACTCTGTGTCTACAAAGACTACGTTATTTGATTTTGGTTGCATATTAAGTCTACTTTATCACAAGCCGCACTGTTCTGGCACATAGGTCCTATTCGCCCTATACGACCCATACGCAAAAGAGGCCCCATAGGGCCCCTTTGCTTGTGCCTATTCGTCGCTAGGCTCCTCAACCTCTTCCGCTTCCTCTTTCACCTCTTCAACAACCTCTTCAACGTCATCCTCTTTCACTTCTGACTCTGCCTTCTCAGCAGACTCCTCCATGTCAGCTTCTACATCCGCTACAATGTCCGGTTCTTCACCATAGTCTGGACCTTCCTTCGCTTCGAGCGATCGGTCAAACTCTGGGTCATACGGTAGCGGATTCACGCCGGTACCCGCTGGAATCAACTTACCAATGATAACGTTCTCCTTTAGTCCTGACAGCTTATCTACCTTTCCTGTAACCGCCGCGTTAATCAACACGCGTGACGTTTCCTGGAAAGACGCTGCAGACAACCATGAGTCCGTTGAAAGCGATACCTTGGTTATTCCTTGGAACAACTCATCGGCAACCGCTGGCGCCTGATTCTTTCGCAACTCAGCATTTGCGTCCAACCACGTACCTCGCTCCACAATCTCTCCTGGCAACAAAATCGTTGCTCCTGGCTCTGTGATTCGAACACGTGAGAACATCTGCTTCACAATAACTTCGATATGTTTGTTGTTTAGCTTCTGCCCTTGCGATGCGTAGATGAATTGAATTTCCTTGGAGACATATCGCTCAACAGCCTTCCGTCCCTTTGTCTGGAACAGCAGCTGAAGATCCAAATGTCCTTCGGTAATCGCGTCTCCCGCCTCCACCTCGTCTCCATCCTTAACATAGATAGAGAAACCTGGCGGAATAACATACTCACGCACCTCACTCTTTTCAAACGTTATAATAACGTGTGTTTTTTCGATCCTTACAACTCCAGTAACCTCGGAAACCTGCTGCTCGCCACTGGATTTAACGCACAAGATGTCACCAGCGCGGACTGTGTCGCCATCTTTGATCTTGAACTTTCCACCACGACCACACTTGTAAGTTGCCTCGTCCATCACACCGTAACGAACGCGCACAATCTTCTGTCCTGGACGTGTGTCGATAATCTTTCGGCCAGTTCCAACTTGAACCGCCTCCTTTTCTACGACTTCTATCTCCACCTTACCAGGCATGTCTGTCATTATTGCTTTGTGCTTTGGTGTTCTAGCTTCGAATAGCTCTTCAACACGCGGAAGACCCTGCGTAATGTCTTTTCCGGCAACTCCTCCCATGTGGAAGGTACGCATAGTCAACTGCGTTCCAGGCTCTCCAATTGACTGAGCAGCGATGATTCCCACCGCTGTTCCGTGCTTCACTGGCTTGTTGTATGCAAGGTCGTATCCGTAACATTTCTCACACAAACCTCGAGTCAATAGACATGACACAACGGATCGCATGCGAACTTCTTGAAGCTCGCTGCCAGACGACTCAATTTCTCGAATGTCATCTTCCATTACAAGGTCCCCTGCTTTTACGACTACCTTTCTTGTGCCAGGCTTCTTGATGTCGTCCAAGGTATGTCGTCCAAGGATTCGAACAACCAACGGTTCTCCAATTGCATCGGATTCTTCCTTGGTCAAAACAACTCCATCAACGTCTCCACAGTCCTCTGTAGTCACCACCACATCTTGCGCAACGTCTACAAGACGACGCGTAAGATACCCGGCGTTAGCTGTCTTCAAAGCTGTGTCGGTCAGTCCCTTTCGCACACCATGAGAAGAGATAAAGAACTCCAAAACGTCCATTCCCTCTTTAAACGATCGCTTAACCGGAAGCTCAATAACCTCTCCAGACGCGGACTGCACTAGCCCCTTCATTCCAATCATCTGCGTTAGCTGCCCAATACTTCCACGGGCTCCAGACTCAATCATCGTGTACGCTGATCCTTCTTTAGGAAGAACATTATGTGAGAGTTTCTCGATCTGATCCTTTACGTCGGTCCAGATTTTCACAATCGCGCTATGTCGTTCGGACACTGTAAGCAATCCTTGAGCGTAGTGGTCGTCCACCTGACGAGCCTTCAACGATCCCGCTTCCATGATAGCTGGCTTCTCCACGATAGTAGGAAGCTCACTCATTCCCCAACTGAATCCTGAAAGTGTTGAGTATTTGAACCCAAGTGACTTCAAGTTATCTAGAACTTCAACGGTTCGTGCTCGTCCCAACTTCTCCAAAACTTCTCGAACGATAATTGATAGCTGCTTCTTTCCCATGGTCTCGTTAAAGTACCCAAGTTCGTTCGGCAACATCTCGTTCACCAACAATCGTCCAACTGTAGTCTCGATTATTCCAAGCTCCGGCATTCGCACGTTGATAAGCTCTCGCATCCCAATCTTCTCATTACTGTACGCATATTCTGCATCGATCTGAGATGGGAACGACTTTCGCTTTCCTTCTTCTCGCTGATCCTTGTCGATAACCATTGAGAGGTAAAAACACCCCCAAACAATATCTTTTCCAGGTCGTGTAATTGGGTTTCCGTCAGACGGCTTTAGCAAGTTGTTGCTTGCAAGCATCAAGTGCTTTGCCTCCTGCTTTGCAGCACGAGTAAGCGGCACGTGAACGGCCATTTGGTCTCCATCAAAGTCGGCGTTGAAGGCGTCACAAACTAATGGGTGAACCTGTATCGCTTTTCCTTCAATCAAGATTGGTCGGAAAGCCTGAATTCCAAGACGGTGAAGCGTTGGAGCACGGTTCAATAGAACGTAGCTCGTAGTAACAATCTCTTCCAAGATATCCCACACCTCTGCCCTGTCCGCTTCAATAAAACGGTTAGCGCTTCGGATGTTGTAAACGAACTCTCGCTTGATCAACTTTGAAATAACGAATGGTCGGAACAGCTCCAATGCCATGCGTTTTGGGATTCCACACTCTCCAAGTTTCAAGTGAGGTCCAACAACGATAACTGATCGTCCAGAGTAGTCGATTCGCTTTCCAAGCAAGTTCTGTCGGAATCGTCCCTGCTTTCCTTTCAGGTTGTCTGCAAGTGACTTCAACTGTCGCTTTCGTCCAGTCGCTGCAATAACCGTTTTACTGTGGCGAGCTGAGTTGTCTAGCAACGCGTCGACAGCCTCCTGCA
>JABMPK010000014.1 GCA_013203725.1 Candidatus Uhrbacteria bacterium
ATATTGACAAGCTTCCTGTCGATCAGAGCCTCCAGTTTGTCTATTTGTGAATCTATGGGTCTGTTCAGTGTAAAGTATAGAGTAACTCCTGCATCCGTTTCTATATCCACTCTCCCCTCCTCGTCAGACAAATTTGCGGTCTCTGGTGTAAGCATTGTTTGCGACTGAACCTGGTCGAATAATCTTACAATATCTTCTAGCCAATCAGAGGATAGCGCGGTTTCTCCCTCACCGATCACCGAGCTCCTGTTATCATTGATCATCGGCGCGCCCTTCCCCTCTTCGTGCTCGATTCCGATTCGTGCACGATCAAGATCTTCTACAACACCCAGCACAGTACCAGATCTATCAACCGCAAACATCACATCGTCTTTCAAAAGATAAAAAGTACTTACCTTCTCTGCAATACTAATATTAACAAGACCGTTTGCCAATTCAATAGATGCGGCGTTTAATGGAAACTCTGCAAGCAAATATGCACTCAGGGCTTCTTCGGAAAAGAACAATTTGTGATTCCTTGGAAATATCCACCACGAGTGTTTTTGCGTTTGCTCAGTAACCTTCTGTGATATGGCTAAATTAATTTCTTCCGACCCGCCAACCACGTCACCAATGCTCAATCTAACAAACGGTGCATAGATAAAGACACTCATTATTCCAATAATGCCACTTATTGATAAAACAAACAAAACAAGCGATCTTGAAATATGCTTATTTTCCGTCGAGCGAAAATATGGGTTTGCACGACTTTTTTTTGATTTATATTTGCGTCGTTTCATAAAATCCTCGTACAAGAGACTCACGGTTCACGAGATAACTCAAGAACCATCAACCTATTACAAATGCAACGCAACATTCTCAGGGCTAATTTGCCTGAATGCGATCTCGTCCTCCCATGAATGGTCGCAATGGCTCTGGTATCAATACAGAACCGTCCGCCTGCTGATTATTCTCAAGCAGTGCTATTAAGATTCTGCCGATAGCGAATGCAGTGCCGTTTAAAGCATGCGCGAATTCATTTTTTCCGTCACGTCTGATTCGTGTTTGAAGTCGTCTTGTCTGATAGTCAGTTGTATTTGATGTTGAGTGAGTCTCTCGATACTGATCCTGCGAAGGTATCCAGGTCTCAATGTCCCACGTTCTTGCAGACGGTGACCCTGTGTCCCCAGCCGCAAGCTTCACAACGCGATACGGAAGTTCCAACCCTTCCATTAATCTCTCTTGCATTGATAGTAGGAAAGAATGCTCTTTGTCGGACTCGTCGGGGTCTGTAAATGAAAACATTTCAATTTTATCAAATTGGTGCACTCTAAGTATTCCCTTTACATCACGACCGTAGCTTCCAGCCTCTCGTCTGTAGCAGGGAGAGAATCCAGCGAGCCTAATTGGTAAGTCTGCAGGATCCAAAATCTCGTCCATGTACATTGGCCCAAGCGCCTGCTCGGACGTACCGATCAATACAAGATCGTCATTCTTTAAATGATATATTTCCTCCTCACCCCCTCTTTGCAAATACCCCATCGCGCTCATAGCCTTTGTAGAAACCATATGCGGAGGAATAACTGGCGTAAATCCTTCTGATGTCAAAATAGAAAGAGTGTATTGAATCAATGCGAACTCTAACAAAACTGCGTCACCGGTTAAAAACGCAAAACGTGCACCCGATGTTTTTGTTGCGCGCTCAGTGTCGATAAGCCCAAGAGCTTCCCCGATCTCTATATGATCCTTTACTGGAAAATCAAAAACCGGAGGTGTGCCAACCGTTCTCTCTATAATATTTGATGTTTCATCTGCACCTTCTGGTACATCGTCTTTTAGAATATTGGGAAATGTACTCAAAAGATCGTTCAGTCGTCTTTCAATAGACCCTAAACTTTCCTCTTTTTCTTTTACCTGTTCCTTAAGCTCCTTGCCCTTGGCAATCAACTCCGATTTTTCGTCGTTTGATACATTGGGAATACTTGAAGCTATATCGTTCGCGGCTGCTCTTAGAACCTCGACTTCCTTGATGATCTCCAGCTGCTCGTCTACAAGTGCCAAAGTCTCATCTATGTCTATATCCTTGAACCGCTTTTCATTATTTCTTCGAACTTTGTCAGGATTTTGTTGTAAGTACTTTACGTCTATCATAAGATTCCAACCTCCTCTTCCGCCTGTGAAAGAAAAGATGATTTGAAGATCTCTGGCATGTGCGCAGACCCTGTTTCAAGTGCTATGTTTGTAAGATTTTGCTCTTTAAGCCAAATTTTTAGGTCTGCCTGTAACTCGTCTTGGTCGTATCCTAGAAGAATCAGTTCTGGTTCGTGATCGATTATAACCTCATACGATCCCAACTCTTCATCTCCGAGTATAACTTCAGAAACCTCCGACTCGCATTCCAACGCCTCAAGGCGTTCAGCGATCAGATTATTCGGTAGATGACCCTTTAATTCCAATACATGTTCGTCGCGTGCGACAACTACGAATAGTTCATCGCCTCTTCCTAGGGCCTCTCTGAAAAGGTGTCGGTGTCCGTCGTGTACACCGTCGAATGTTCCAAATACCATGACTCGTCGCATAGCTTTTGTGTTTTGTTTATTAGAAGTGCCTCTATAAAACCTCAGAATCGTCTTCGCTGTCAAGCTCTTTGAATCTCAATGTGGGGAAAAGTATAACTTCCTTTATATTGTGAGAGTCAGTTAGGACCTGCGTGATACGTTCAATACCCATTCCAACTCCGGCTGTTGGTGGCATTCCGTGCTTCATCGCGTAAACAAAGTCATTGTCTTGGCGCTGAGCTTCCTCGTCGCCTGCAATGTGGGCCTTCTCCTGCTCCTCCATGCGTTCCTGTTGATCCACTGGGTCGTTCAACTCGGAGAACGCCTTCATCACCTCAAACCCGCCTCCTACTATCAACTGGAACATCTCTACGCGATTTGGCTGCCCCTCTTTTCGCTTTGCAAGCGGCGTCATCGCAGCGGGATAATCCATCACAAACGTTGGCTGCATTACCCCTGGTCTGACAAGCTTCTTGAAGATGCTGTCGATAATTGTAGCCATTGAGTCAGCGTCACCAATTTCAACACCGTGCTCCTTGGCCGCGCTCCTTGCAGTCTCCTCGTCATCAATTAAATCGACATCCAATCCTATAACGCCGTGTATAAGATCGCGATATGTAATGCGCTTAAATGGCGATTTGAAGTCCAACTCATTTCCGTCGTACATTATTTTTGATGCGTCTTTTCCGATTGCAAGGATAAGCTCACGAATCATCTCCTCCATCATTCGCATCAACTCCTCGTAGTCCATGTACGCTACATACGCCTCAACCTGAGAGAACTCAGGATTATGTGCGTGATCAATACCCTCGTTTCTAAAACATCGTGCAATCTCGTAAACTCGCTCGAATCCTCCAATTACCAGTCGCTTCAAGTAAAGCTCTGGAGCTATGCGCATGTACATTTCTTGATCGAGTGCGTTATGGTGAGTCGCAAATGGTTTCGCGTTCGCACCGGCTGCAACATGTTGGAGTATCGGCGTGTCCACTTCCAAAAATCCACGACCGTCTAAAAACTTTCTGATAGCAGTCACTATAGCTGCGCGTGCTCTAAATACAGCTCGTACACTTTCATTAGAGATCAAATCGAGCTCCCTGTGTCGAAACCTCGTCTCAACGTCGCTCAGTCCATGCCATTTTTCCGGTAATGGCAAAAGTGCTTTTGAAATGATCTGCACACTCTTCGCATCTACCGACGATTCACCAGTTCGTGTAACTATTGTTACACCATTGATATGTACAAAATCGCCAACATCGAGTGTCTCTGACATGAAGTTGTACCCCTCCTCCCCTAAACTATCCTGTTTAACCATCGCCTGAGCCTGCCCTGATTCATCTTCTAGTTTAATAAAAGAAAGAGCGCCATGTTTGCGTATGGCCCGAACGCGACCAACTACATCAACGCTTGTTTTCTCTTCGTCTAAAACAGAAAATTGTGACAAGAATTCAGCAAGCGTATGGGTACGCTCAATTCGGGCAGGGTATGGATTTATCCCTGCTTCTTGTAAGTGTGCGAGCCTGGCTCGTCTTTCTTTTTCTTCAGCAATCATAGTGCAAATATGGGCCTACAATACAAAAATTACTCTAATGCGTCAAGGGGTACTACAGAATCGTTGATACTGTGTACTGAATTGCTCCAGACGGTGTTTCAACCTTTACCGCGTCGCCTGACTTGGCGCCGATAAACGCTCTTCCCATCGGAGACTCGTTGCTTATCTTTCCGGTCATTGGATCCGCTTCGTTACTGCCAACAACTTGAAATGTTGTCTCTTTGCCATCTCGGGTTGCCGTAAATGTTGTACCAATGTTGATAGCTTCGCCTCCTTGTTGCGACTCTACAATTACAGCATTCTTCAAGAGAGCGTCTAGTTCAAGCACTCGCTTTTCGTTGGCAGCCTGTCTGTCTTTGGCGTCGTGATATTCAAAATTCTCCGACAAGTCTCCAAGTGACTTAGCGTATTCTAATTGACTAGCAACTTCTTTCCGCGTCACAGTTTCCCTGTGCTTCATCTCTTCTGTCAATTCATCAAACTTTTCCTGACTCATGTAATCTGCGTCCGACATAATATTTGTTTATTCATCTTGTCTGGCGGGTAAACCACCACTCAAAGATATCATACGTGAGTGGAACGGCAACAGCCGATCCTTCCCCACCCTCTTGAATAAGAACTGTAACTACTATTTCTGGCTGCTCGTATGGAGCGAAGCCTGTGAACCAAGCATGGTTATCTTTCTCCGTGTGCCATTGCGCCGTCCCTGTCTTTCCGGCCGAGCTTACCGGTAAACTTGCAAGTCGTCTTGCAGACCCTGTAAGTACCGCATCTCGCAATCCCTTTCGAACAATCTCGAGCTTCTGCAGATGCAGGCTGCTCGCTAATTACAACAGGCGTTGTATCGTGATATTTGCCCTGAGACTCGTATCCGTCCACGATTTGAGGCTTATACATTATTCCACCATTTGCAAACGCAGATGTAAAGGCTGCCACCTGCAGCGGAGTAACGAGTATGTCGCCCTGGCCGATAGATGCATGGTATGTGTCTCCAATATACCATGGTTCATTTTTTACGCGATTCTTCCATTCAACAGAGGGTAAGAATCCGCTCGCTTCTCCGGGCAGATCTATTCCAAGTGCCTGTCCGAGTCCAAACTGCGAAGCTGACGACATCATTGCCTCCAGCCCAAGCCCATCGAACTCCTTAAACCCCCCTCCTATCATGTAAAAGAATGTATTCACTGATTCCGCAATCGCTTTACGCACATTTGTTACTCCATGACCGCCAGCTTTCCAGTCTGGGAAGTAGAACTGGCCAATTCGGATACCACCATTACTTATAATAGTCGTCCGCTCGTCTATAATTCCAGCATCGATAGCCGCTGCTGCAACAATGGGCTTGAATGTTGACCCTGATGGAAACTGACCAGAAACCGCTCGGGTAAATAGTGGGGCCGCCGGATTCTCTATCAACGCAAGGTACTCATCAGCATCAATAACTCCGCTAAAGATATTTGAATCAAAACCTGGATATGAAACAAGCGCCCGAACCCCACCGTCTCTTGGATCCATTACAACGACAGATGCATTCTTGACACCGATCTTGTCAATAATCTCATCTAACTTTATTTCTATGAACGCCTGGAGCTCGGTGTCTATATGCAATGTAAGATTAGCGCCACCTACCGCGTCTCTTTGTTCCAGTATAGATTGTTCCCTCCCGATAGCATCGACCTCAACCGAGCGCTCACCTGGATACCCGCGCAATAAATCTTGGTACTCGCGTTCTATACCGGCCTTACCAACAATGTCACGTTGTGAATATCCTTGTTTTCTCCGTATCTCATACTCCTCTTTATTTATTACACCCACATATCCAAGTAGCGAAGAAAGTGTTTTTGTACCGTTAACATCAAACAACCTTCTGTTCCCCGCCTCTATACGTAACCCAGGATAATTTTCCTGTGATGCTAGCACCCGCATTGCAGAATCAAACTCCACATCCTGAGACAGTAACAACTCCGGTTTGTCGTCGTCTAGTTCTATAAGGATATCATGCGCCTCATTTTCTGTGATTCCAAGAAGCTCCGAGGTTGACTGGACAATGGATAAGTAGTTTTCGTCGTCTTCTAGTTTGTCGGTATCAACCCATAATGAAAATGCAGGAACATTACGAGCAATTATCTGTCCACTTCTGTCCATAATCAAGCCACGATCGGCCACGATCCGTTCATTCTGAATTCGGTTCCCTTCTGCTAGGCCAAAAAAGTATGACCCATTAAGTATTTGAAGGTACGCGGCACGAGTAACAAACAAGCCAAGTATCAAAATAGCAATAACTCCACCAATCATTGTTCTTCTTGATGTAATGGACGACCCCAAAAATGAAGCTTGTCTAATCTGCCGCGCGTCGTCACCAATCGCATCCTCAAAATCAAAATCCTCCATCGGTGTTTTAATTTCACCGAGAGCATCCATTGGTTGAATAAGGAATGGTGATTGAGGTTTCATGAACTAAGGCGTATATATTGTGCAACTGAGGATCGTATTCGCGGCAGTCCAAGCATCAAAATCCACATTGTGATAGTCGCGAGGATGGATGCAACTATACTCTCCTGCAACCATAGCGAGACTGGTACAGCGCCTGAAAAAAATGTGACTACCAAAGCTCTCATTGCGGTCCAAAGAAAGACAATAGCACCAGCAGTACCTATCGCTGCGTATAAAGAAATATGAGTGATATGTTGCTCTACCACATAGATTAGCGCCACCCCCAACACAACAGAAATAATTATGTCACCTGAGGCCGACACTGTGTGAAGATCTTGCACAATTCCAAAACCTATCAGCCAAGCCAGTCCAAGGTAGGGCCTTAGATGAAACACATGGTAGATGCCAATACAGATCGCGAGCGGAACAAGTGCGAATTGGTTTGTAAAAGAATGAAGGAATCCAAACTCAACAAACATTACAAGCAGGAAACTTATTAGATGGAAAAAGTAAGCCATCATAATACTGGCGTCTTTATAACACCGACCATCAATACATGTTTAAGGTCAGCGAGTGGTTCTACAAATAAATGGAGGAAAGGAGCGTTCTCGTCCTCCTCGATGCTGTTCACAAGCCCGATAACCAATCCTCGCGGAATACCGGGATCAATACCGGATGTAATCACGACATCGTTCACTGCAACGTCTGTGTCTCGCGGGACGAATCCAAAGCGCACTAATGAGCCATTGCCTCCACTTACAATTCCGGTTGTTCCCTCCTGGTCTAACAACGATGCTCCAACAACGGATTCTGCATTTGTAACAAGCGCAATTCTAGAAGTCTGTGGAAAAACCTCCTGTACGACTCCAAAGAATGTCCCGTCGCCCGTGATAACCGGATCTAGTAAAGAAATTCCGTGGAACGCACCTTTGTCAATTAACAGTTCTTCGTTTTGAAAACTACGCGTCCTAACAAGTACTTTTGCGGCCAAAACGGTTTCTCCAGAGCTTTCTGTATACGAAAGAAGTCGCTGTGCTTGTTCAAGCATTCTGCTGTCGTCCTCCCAGCGCGCAGCGGTTTGAGCGAGCTGTAAAACTTGAGCCTCTCGATCCTTAAGCTCGGTGATTAATTCTTCGCGCGATGCAAAGAAGACTTCTCCAAGTTCGTCTGACGATGTCCCGACAACTGTGAAAGGTCTCTCGAACCATCCAAAAAATCGTCCACCAAAACCACGGACGATATTTGTTCGAGCAAGTACAGCAATTACTAGTCCAACAGAGAGGATGAGTAGTAGGCGGATGACCCACTGTGTTTGCATCTGCCTCATATTTTTTAAATAAAGGGTTGGCGTCCGTCTGTCGCAGATGGTAGTGCTAGATCACGCAACAGTTCTGGTTTTTCAAGCAATAATCCCGCTCCTCTAGCCATACAGGACATTGGATCGTCTGCTATGCGAACAGGTATTGATATTTCTTTTACAATAGCCTCATCAAGTCCGTTCAAAAGCGCGCCACCTCCAGTCAAAACAATTCCACGCTCATAAATATCAGCAACCAGTTCTGGCGGCGTCATCTCCAACGTCTGTTTGATGTTGTCGATTATAAATTTGATTGATCGATGCATCGCATCACGCATCTGAGTATCGTTTGCCATGATCTCCCTTGGCAACCCAGAGATTAAATCACGTCCGCGCATAGGCATCACAAGCGGCTCGGTCAAAGGCACAGCCGACCCGATTTTCATTTTGATATCCTCTGCAACCTTGTCACCAATCAACAAGTTGAAGTTGTCTCTTGCATACTGGACAATGTTCTTGTTGAGCTCTTCTCCGGCAACATGAAGAGCTTTCCATGTAACGACGCCACCGAGTGACACTGCAGCTATCTCTGTCGTTCCCCCACCAAGATCAACAATCAAACTTCCAACGGATTCCATGACAGGTAAACGTGCACCAAGTGCAGCGGCCATCGCCTTCTCCACAAGAAACACTTCTCTCGCACCCGCTGACAACACTGCGTCTTCCACTGCTTTGCGCTCAACCTCGGTAATCTCAAGCGGTACGCCAATAACAACACGCGGTCTTGGCATCAAGGTAAATGTTTCGTGGTGTACAGCGTCAATAAAATGTTTCAGCAGTTTTTCGGTTACTTCAAAGTCGGAGATAACAGCTTTCACCAACGGCCTTGTTGTAACAATGTGTGGAGGAGTTTTGTCGATCATGTTGCGCGCATCTCTACCAACTGCCAATATCTGCCCTGTTCTGGTATTGATCGCAACAACAGAGGGCTCGTTAATAACGAGACCTTTTTCCTGAGAAAAGACTAGAGTATTGGACGTTCCAAGATCTATACCAAGGTCTTTTGAGAATTTTCCTAGTAATTGTTTGAACATTGGAGACAAAAAAGAGGGGATCCCCCTTCACCCTTTGTTTGATTATACAAAATCTCGGGGATTATACAACTAAGTCGCCCGTGATCTTGAAGTAAGGAAGAACAGCTCGATACAAGCCAAACCTAGAACTAGTAATAGCAAGCTCCATATATTCAGAAATCCCAAATGCGATAGGAACAGTGCAGATACAATCATAACGCTAAAAAACGTGCCCTGTCGGAGCGAGCGCGTAAACTGTCGAATTGGGACGTCTGCCTTTCTTAAGTAGACACGCGCGAATGTTCCCATCAAAGCGAATGTCCCAAGAGTGGCGACGAAGATCACACCATAGAAAATAGCCAACATCCACATTGATAAATCTGACGGATGGATAAATAATACAAAGGCCGCAACGCCAATCCAGCCTATCAAAGTACTTAGTAGAATTATGATCATTATATTACGAAGTGGCATATGGGTCGTCGTGCCAACTAGCACCTCTATTCGCCGAGGAACGATGCATTACGTAAATTTCGCGAACTTCTGCACCCGGCACTCGTTCAGTTATTGATTCTGTAAGAGCTTTGTTTTGTAAGTTAATTTCTTGAGCCACAGCAGCGTGAACACACGCTATAGACAATTTGCCCTCGTCGTAGGACCTGCACTGTACAAACTCAAGTATCCCCTCGTCAAACATTGCTACGAGCGCTTCATTGCCAGCCTGAACAATAACGGCAGCACCTACCTGACGCATAATCCCGGCACGGCCAATTGCCGCACCAAGCAAGTCACCAATCCTGTTTTCTGTTTTTTTCATTATGATGCTGCTCTAAATGGACAAATGTCTTTGAAGTCACAAAATCTACACATAAATCCTGGAGTTGGCTCAAATTCCCTTCCACGGATTCCGTTTATTGTTTCCTGTATTGTATCACGAAGCGCATCAAGCTCTTTATCCGTCCCAAGGAACGATATTCTACTGTTATCTTTAAGATAGTGGAACGTAAGCTTCTTTGGTTCTAGCCCAAAAATATCGCGTGCTGCCAATTGGTAGAGCAGCAACTGCATCTTATCCGTAGCGCTTAGTTTTGAGTCGTCTTTTGGTGTGCCGGTCTTGTAATCAATAATCTCTACGCCGCCATCAACCGAATCAATACGATCAATACGACCACGAATTGAAATGTCGCCCAGCTTGAGCGTGAACCCTTTCTCCAGAAATAATGGCTTCGGAATATCAACCAACAGCTCGTCATAGTAGCGCACAAGGCTTACCCTCCCCTCTTCACGATACAAGTCTCGTAGTTTGTCGTCTTCGTACCACTCGTCAATCCATTGATCATTATAGATTTCCATCAGCTCCTTTTTGTTGACCGAGAGCTTGGACATATCACCTTTGTTTGCGAGTATCTTTTCAAAGAAGGTCTGCAAAGTGTTATGCATTGTTTTTCCAAAGCTCATTGCATGGTTTCCAAACACCGGGATCTTCAACAGATGCGCAAACTTGTACTGCAATGGACAGTGACCGTATGCAGTGAGCTGTGTAAACGAGAAGTTTGTTGGAATTGGAAGTTGCGTACCAGAAGTAAGCACACGGTCGCCAATATCTTCTTCGAGGAAATGTACGTTGGTCGATCTAGGCTTGAGCGGCTTCTCATGACCAAGCTCAACAAGAAATCTAGAAAGCTTCTTTTCGCGCGACCCGCCATAGTCTGATCCCGATGTTAGGTAGAGCCGTTCCTTCGCGCGCGTCATCCCAACATACATAAGCCGACGCTCCTCCTCGAGATGCGGGTCCCCATCCTCTTGGAAGTTGTTCTTGAGTCCGCTTGGTAGTGGAATTGGCGCGGACCTTTTACTCGCCGGAAAACGCAAATCAACCATGTTCACAATAAACACAAACCGATATTCAAGTCCCTTTGCGCCGTGAAGTGTCAAAACCTGTACCTCGTCTGGGCCAGACTGGTCATTACTCTGCAAACCTCCCTCCTCACCCGCCTTGCGCTCCTGCTCGAACTCAATCAAAAAATCATGCAAGCTCGCATGTTCCGAAATTTGCACAAACCTCCTTACTCGCTCATAAAACTGTTGCAAGTAGTTCATGTGTTCCGCCTGTTCGTCCTCAGTCAACTGAAGTACCGCGCCGTATAGGCCAGAACTTTTCAACGCTTGAGCCATAGTCTCAA
The DNA here is from genome assembly GCA_013203725.1 of Candidatus Uhrbacteria bacterium. Classification (GTDB taxonomy): domain Bacteria; phylum Patescibacteriota; class Patescibacteriia; order UBA9934; family UBA11717; genus JABMPK01. The sequence goes on from JABMPK010000014.1 coordinate 11,073, forward strand.
GAGCATTTCGCCGTCGAGCATATACTCGTAGTTCCTGAAGCATATCTGAAATCTCCCGAAGTATCCGCGAACCGTCCGGCGACAAACCGGTGACCGACGAACTCATAACCTCAACGATCGACTTACCTTGTTTCTTAGCTTCGTGAGTCAACGTGACAAGATCGCGCTCGGGAATTCCAAGATTCTCGTGCGACAGTATCCGATAAATACTCGCGCTGTCGTATGGGCGGTCTACAATTCTAAGAAGCGCGATTGCATCAAGCACAATCGGTTTACGATACAGACCACTTAGCGCCATAAAGCGATACGGAATTCCGTGAACATCAAATCCACGCAAAAACGGCTCGGCAGTATCGTTCGCGCGTACAAGAACCGCCATGTCCGCCCAAGTGCACTCATGAGTTTTCTTCAATGCGATCATTTCATCCACCACCGCTTTTACCTCACTCTCCAGTGTGTCGGCGTGAATATGTTCCAAGTGTGCATCACCCAAGATCTGACTCTGAAGCTTTTTATCTAGCCCGTGAGTCTCCTTCAGCCGAGTCTCTAAACGACGAGGATCGTTCTGCTGAATAAAGGAATAAGATGCGTCTAAAATGCCCTGTTGCGAGCGATAGTTCTTTGTGAGGATTACTCGTGCTGTTTTGGGGAAATCGTCCTCAAATCGCAGTATATTGGCTACAGAAGCACCTCTAAACGAGTATATAGCCTGATCATCGTCGCCAACCACCGCTAAATTGTTTTTGGGCTCAGCCAACAGCTTTACAAGCTCGTATTGAGCATAGTTAGTGTCCTGAAACTCGTCAACGATGATGTACTTAAACTGCTCACGATATCGCTTCAATATCGCCGGTCTCTTCCTAAACAGCTTCAACGTATACATGATCAGCGCACCAAAATCGAGCGTATTACTATCATGCAAAAGTTGCTCGTACGTCTCATACGCTCCAGCGATCTCGAGCAGACGATCTTTCTCTTCTACATCGATGTCGGTTTGCGACTCTACAAATTTACAATACGCCTCCGGGTCCACGTCCTCGTCTTTCGCTCGCGAGAAGTGATTCAGCAGTGCACGAAGAAACTTGGTTGGGTTCCCAAGTGGTTTGTAGTAGTCGAGATTGAACTTGTCTATGTTCTGTCTGACGAGCAACCAAGCATCGACTTCGGTCAAAAGTTGCGCGTCGTTCGAGAGACCAACGTCGAGTCCGTGCTGTTGCAAAATCCGTTGGCAGAAAGCATGAAACGTCGATATCCAAAGATCGACGTATCCATACGGTAAAAGTTGGTCCACTCTCTCCTCCATCTCGGCCGCTGCTTTTTCTGTAAACGTAAGCGCGAGTATTTCGTCTGGCTTCGCTAGCTCTTTCTCAATCAACCAAGCAATACGTCGAGTCATCACCGTGGTCTTCCCTGTTCCTGCTCCTGCAATAATCATCAAAGGGCCGTCAGTGTGAGTGACGGCTTCTTTTTGTTCAGCGTTTAGATTCTGCAGGATGTTGGACATTTATGTCACGCTTTCAAATCTAATAGAACCATCGTCGTCGATTTGGACCAGCGCGGTCTCCACCTCAAGGTCGACGTGAGCTTCCTTCACGATCCCAGCAGCTGCCTTAAGGTCTGCGTGATGCTGTGCATCTTCTGCCTCTCTGTCTTCAAACGCACCACGTCCACCATATGCTCCACAGTCTGTGTGATTCATGATGATGAGTTTCTTGATTGCGTGAAGCTTCTTTGAAAGCTCTATGTGACTCAATGCAGCCTCGTGCCAAGAAGCGGGCTCAGCGGAAACGATAGTCTTCCCCGCCCCGGCGATCGCAACAATATCGCAATCATTCAAAATCCCGCGTGTCTCAAGCTCGTTCCGGATTGCAGATCCGAGTCTAAAGTCCATGCAGTGAAGAACCATCGTTGAACATGTGTGTGCCATAAAAACAAAATAATGACTTCATTAAATATACGTCTTATAGGTCCTATTCGACCTATATGCAAGAGCAGATTATCATGAATCTACATCTAAAACAAAAAAAAGACGACCCCCGCGAGCGCAGGGGCCGTTCCGTAGTACTTCTCTCTAGCGAGGCATGCTTCGCGCAACCTCGAATGCTCCCGCTTTGTCCAGGACCACGAAGTGCG
>JABMPK010000015.1 GCA_013203725.1 Candidatus Uhrbacteria bacterium
CGTAGGGACAGGTCGCGACCTGTCCGCTTCTAGAGATACAAGCAGACACCAGATTTGTCATTGCACAGCACCCGCCTTTGGAGGGAGCGGTAGTCGAGGTACCTTCGTCGCTCTTGTATGGGTGTAAAAAAACGCGACCCTCAGAGAGAGGACCGCTGTTGTGTCTATTGGAACGTGACGCTGGATGGGATCTGGAACCGCGCCGTGAGTAGCCAGACCGGCATTTCGTTTGGCGGTGAAACGTTGAAGGCCACCGCGCCGTCATTGTTACCTTCAAATTCCATCTTGTTCGTCTTCCCACCATGTTTCCATGACACCTCGAGGATCATCGAAACTAGGTTTGACTGGTCCAAGTACGGTGGAAAGAAGCTGTGGGTGATGCAAGGACGTTCCGTACGCAATGCAAGAACACCAAGCCCTTGCGCAACGACCGTCGATACCACCACGTAGTCTTCCTTCGAGAACTTGCCCGCCGCAAGCTCCAGCAACGTGTAGCTCTTGTCTTCCTTACCGTCATCCTCGCGCGCGAACAAGCCCTCCAGCTCCGGTGGGATCTGGACCATGATGTCGGTGACGAACTTGGGGACACAGGGTGACCCACCCAGTCCGCTAGCAATCTGGATCCCTTCGTTGGTCGTCATGATTCTCATCTTTTCGACAAGGTCTTGCGCCTCATGAGTGAATTCGAGGGTCACGTTGAGTCCTAGATCACTATCTCCGACAAGTTTCGGACCGGAGAAGCTGAACTCGCGAAGATCGCCCCCAGCTAGCGCTACCGCGACCGCGGTCTTGATGGCTCTGTAGTCGTCCTCGTCGTAACCGAATCGAAACACTTCCAACAATGAACGTTCCATTGTGTCTCCAACTCTCGCTCCATGCGAGCACTCTCGTATTATCACATGTGCACACTAGTGTCAATGCCCAGAATCGCTTTAAATGCTATAATGCGTGCATTGAAGTCTATTAATCTCCAATCTCTTTTTTCTATGCCACGCATCGCAATTAACGGTTTTGGTCGCATTGGCCGCAATACATTTAAGGCTGGTTTTGGTAAGCGTGGTTTTGACGTTGTTGCCATTAACGATCTTACAAGTCCAGAAATTCTCGCGTCACTTTTGCAGAACGATACGGTTTACGGTCGATTTGGAAAGACTGTAAAGGCTGGCAAGAATTTTATTTCTGTAGGTGGGAAAAAGATTCCTGTATTTTCCGAGCGCGACCCCTCCCAGCTTCCGTGGGAAAAACTCAAGGTCGACGTTGTCATTGAGAGTACAGGTGTGTTTAGAACTGAAGAATCGGCGTCGGCGCACATCACAGCTGGCGCTAAGAGTGTCATTCTAAGTGCTCCGTCAAAAGGTGGAGACGTTCCAACGTACATCCTTGGAGTGAACGACAAGAATTTAAAGGGGGAGAAGCGCGCGATTGTAGACAATGCTTCTTGTACAACAAACTGTGCCGCGCCGGTGATGGCGGTTTTAGACGAGGCGTTTGGTGTAAAGAAGGCGATGCTTTCAACAATCCATGCATTTACCGCAACTCAGAACTTGCAAGACGGGCCGCACAAAGATCCTCGCCGTGCTCGCGCTGCAACTATGAACGTTATTCCAACTACAACGGGGTCCGCGACGTCTACTGCAAAAGTTTTACCGTCACTAGAAGGCAAGTTTGATGGCATGGCGTTTAGAGTGCCTGTGATAAACGGATCGGTGACGGACTTTACAGTAGTGTTAAAGAAGAAAGTTAAAGTGGAAGAAGTTAATGCCGCATTTGTGAAGGCGAGTAAGACCCCGCGGTTCAAAGGAAAACTCGTTACCTCAACCGAGCCTCTTGTAAGCTCGGACATTATCGGGAACCCAGCATCCTCGATCGTGGATCTTCCACTTACAATGGTGGTGGATGGTGATCTTGTGAAGGTTGTGTCCTGGTACGATAATGAATGGGGATACTCATCGCGCCTTGTAGAAATGGCGGTTAGAATGCCAAAGAGAAAATAGTATGGAGGGAGTGCCAACAATGCCCGGTGTCTGGTGGATGTTTGAGTTAGTCATTTATGCTTCTTTGATTGGAGGTGGAGCTTTAATGGCTGAACTTGGTCTTGCTATGAGGCTACATAAAAAAACCGGTTTACGAGCGGTTGCTTTTGGACTCGTATTTATTGCATGGATAGTTGTTTTCTACGGTTCGTTCATTGAGCCCAAGATGTTGTTTGTCGACGAGTACGATATCGACCTTGATGTTACTGGCGTTGATGGTGAGCTAACGATCGCGGTTGTTTCAGATATTCACCTAGGCCCATACAAAGGAGAACGGTGGGCTGAGAAAGTCACGGCGAGGCTAAACGAGATCGATGCTGAGATGATACTGATGCCAGGAGACTTTATATTTTCCAAAACGGAGGATATTGAGATGCTAAAGTCACATGGTGATATTGATCTTCCAGTTTACTCAGTGCTGGGGAATCACGATCAAGAGTTTGGAGATTTAGATATTATTGTGGAAAAGCTGAACGGGTGGGGTTTGAACGTACTTAGGAACCGTTCAGTCGAGGTCGCGACCAATGATGGTAATAATGTAGACATCGCGGGGATTGACGACATTTGGTATACGCCAAGCCTGGCGTCCGCGTTTGAAGGTGTAGACGATGATACGTTTACGATCTTGATTGCACATAATCCAGACGTCATTCTGGAAGACGAGACTACTGACGCTGATCTTGTGATCTCTGGTCACACGCATGGCGGGCAGATACGTCTGCCATGGATTGGGCCGGTGCCTCCGCTACCAACAAAGCTAGGGCAGAAATACGACGTTGGTCTGTTTGATTTTGGCGATGCGAACAAGTTGTTCATAACACGCGGAGTGGGCGAGACCGGGCCGAGAGCAAGATTGTTCAATCCTCCTACGATTGACGTGTTACACATAAAGTACTAGTCATGACATCTCGAGTTGTAATTATTGGTGGCGGATTCGCAGGGTTATCTACAGCCGTGCATCTTTCGCGCCACACAAAACCGGGAGATAATGTCGAAATATTATTAATCGACCGTCAACCGGAACATGTTTATTTGCCTCTGATTTACGAAGTGGCTTCTGGCGGTTTGATGGAAGCCGGAAAAGAGCATTCGCTCAAGCAAGGCGTGTCACTCACTTTTGATCTTGACGGATATTTGACTGATTATAAGAATGTTCGTTTTAGACAAGGCGAGGTTACAGACGTAGATACAGAGAAAAAGATTATCAAACTTTCTTCGGGCGCGGATATAAAGTTCGATTTTTTGGTGATGGCAATGGGGGCCGTGAGCAATACGTTTGGTATTGATGGCGTGGAAAAGAATGCAATATCTCTTACAAGCCTTGATAATGCACTGAAGATACGGAAAAAATGTGCCAACTTGATGACAGAATGCGAAAGAAAATTACGACCCGGTGTGAATATGGTTGTAGTTGGAGGTGGCCCGAATGGCGTTGAAGTTGCATCAGAGATGGCCAAGGCGCTGGAAGATGCTAAGCGTGAGTGTGATGTTGTGTGCGATTGGAAAATTACTATTGTTGATGCCGGGCCAAAGATACTATCGCATTTGAATTCTATGGGTTCTTGGATTGCAAACAGGCGTCTAAAAAAACTAGGAGTCACTATTGCGCCTGGTACTTTTGTAAAAGCAGTTAAGCCAACCACCGTTCTAGTTGAGCGAAATGCAAAGCTTGAGCATGTTAGTCCATTTGAAAAGCCTACACGAATAAAATCTGATCTGACAATTTGGGCAGCTGGAGTTGCTTCGCGTCCTGAGTGGACGGCATGGGGACTTCCTACCGATGAACGCGGTTATATAAAGGCGTTGCCAACTCTTCAGATGTTTGGCACAAATCATGTTTTTGTGGCTGGAGACTCTGCATCGATCATAGGTAGACGGATGCAGCAACGCGCTCCTGAGGCTATGGACCAGGGAAAGAGTGTTGCGGAGAATTTGATACGAGTTATAAGAGGTCAATCTATTCTTCGTGCTCACCACGATAGAGTCTGGCCGTTCGCAATTCCGCTCGGTGGAGCTAATGCGGTTAGCAGTTTTGGACCGGTAACGATATTTGGTATCGTTGGTTACGCTTTGAGAAAAGCTATTGATTTAAGATATTTCCTCGGTGTACTCCCAGTCACGCGCGCGATTAGCGTATGGTGGCATGGGGGCCGAGCATACATGAAAAATGATTAAACTAAGAACAATTGATTTTTCAACATTGAAAGGACGCCATGTAATATTGCGCGTAGATATTAACGTTCCCGTTGAGGGGTCGATACCAAGGACCTCTGTGCGGCTAACTTCCGCTCTCGATACGATCAAGAAGCTACAGACAGCTGGCGCAAAAACTATCGTGTTTGCGCACCGTGGTCGTCCAAAGGGGGTCGACCTTAAGTTCTCTCTCGAGCCTATTGCGAAGTGGTTCATGAAGGAGCTTGCTGGCGACACAGTATTTTTTCAACCGGTCGCAGCTTTCAAGGATTTGAAAGCAAGAGTTCAGACTATGGCTCATGGTGACGTTGTGTTCATAGAGAACTTAAGGTTTCATCCTGGCGAAAAGGCTAATGACCCTGAATTCGCTGAGCAATTAGCGAGTCTCGGGGAGGTCTACATCAACGATGCTTTTGGAAACTCTCATCGTGATCATGCGAGCATGACCGGAATCACGCAATACGTTGACTCATACGCTGGTCCCGGTATTGCTCACGAACTAGAGGCGCTCGAGTCCGTCTTGAATCCAACAAAGAGTCCATTTGTTGCAATCGTCGGTGGCGCAAAGATATCGTCCAAGCTCCATGCAATAGAACATATGCTTGCGCATGCCGACCAGGTGTTTATTGGCGGCGCGATAGCCACAGCTTTCTTTGCGGCGCAGGGCAAGGAGGTCGGGACATCGTTCATGAAGGACGGCGAGATTGAGTTTGCACGTAAACTTATGGGACATCATGCGCTCAAGCTGCCTACAGATGTTCTGGTGAAGTCGGCGGCAGGGAAGTATCGGTCCATTAATGTTTTGGATATTCAAAAGGATGAAGCTATTGTGGATATTGGGAGAAAGGCAGTTGCGGACATTTCAGAGGCAGCTAGACATGCGAAGTTGATTTTGTGGAATGGCCCAATGGGTATAGTGGAGGAAGAACAATCGCGAGTTGGGTCCGATGCAGTTGCGCATATAGTGGCTGAGGTCGCGCGCGGGAAAGCGTATGGTGTAATTGGTGGAGGTGATACGGTAAACCTGCCTTTTGAGCTCGGTATCGCTGAATTCATCGACCATATCTCAACAGGTGGTGGAGCTATGTTAGAATACGTTGGTGGACAGGAGTTGCCAGCACTAGAAGTCTTGAAACAAAAATAATATCTTTTAATAATATGTCAGACACAATAGACCAAATTCATGCGCACGAAATTCTTGACTCGCGCGGAAACCCAACTATCGCCGTGACCATTCTTACAAAGAAAGGCGTGCTTGGTACTGCGTCTGTTCCGTCTGGTGCATCCACTGGATCATACGAGGCGGTTGAACTGCGTGATGGCGACATGAAGCGTTATCGAGGGAAGGGTGTTTTGAAAGCGATACGCAACATGAACAACAAGATTGCGCCCAAGATTAGGGGAATGAAGATTACCGCGCAAAGAGAGATTGACGACGTGATGATTCAGATGGACGGAACGGTAAACAAGCGTCGCCTTGGAGCGAACGCTATTCTTGGAGTGTCGCTTGCCGTTGCACACGCTGGAGCAAAGTCTAAGAATATGCCGTTGTACGCGTACATTCGATGGGTTTACGACATCTTGGAAGAGAAGTGGAAGATGCCAATGCCGTTGATGAACATTCTAAACGGTGGGTCGCACGCGTCCACGAATCTAGATATACAAGAGTTCATAATCGTGCCAACTGGTATTCGTAAGTTTAGAGAGCGCGTGCGGGCAGGGTCAGAGATTTTTCACGCTCTTGGTGACATCTTAAGTAAAGACGGACTCGACACTGACGTTGGCAACGAGGGTGGATACGCGCCGAACCTTGGAAAGACAGAGGACGCATTGAAGTACATAATGAAGGCGATCAAGAAGGCTGGCTACTCGCCAGGCAAGCAGATACGCCTTGGTTTGGATGTCGCGGCAAACGAGTTTTATGATGCTAAGAAAGACCGTTACATCATGAAGACCGACAAGAAGAAGATGACGGACGAGAACATGATAGAACTTTTAGAAGATTGGGTTGACAGATACCCGTTTGTGTCTATTGAAGACGGTTTACACGAAGATAAGTGGGAAGCGTGGGAGGAGATGACAAAACGTCTTGGAAAAAAGATCTATCTTATTGGTGACGACTTGTTTGTAACGAACTCGAATAGGTTGCAGAAAGGCATCGACAACAATGTTGCAAATGCGATCCTGATCAAACCAAACCAAATAGGCTCCTTGTCAGAGACAGTGGCTACAATCCAGCTTGCGCAGGCGAATGGTTACAAGATTGCCGTTTCGCATAGGTCAGGCGAGACAACCTACACGACGATCGCCGACCTTGCGGTTGCAGTGAGTGCAGAGTTTATAAAGACAGGTGCTCCTTCCAGATCAGAGCGATTGGTAAAGTACAATCGACTAATGGAAATTGAGGAGGAGTTGTTGAAAAAATAATATGCCAGAGAGCGCTGCTACAAAAAGACCAAAGCCTCTAGTCCTTTTGATTTTGGATGGATGGGGAATAGCTCCGCAAGATGCGGGTAACTCTATAACTCACGCCGAAACTCCAGTAATCGATAGTCTGATCAAGTCCTATCCTGCTATGCCGATTCGCGCGAATGGTGAAGCAGTTGGTTTGAGTTGGGGAGATATGGGTAACTCGGAAGTCGGTCACCTTACTATCGGTTCGGGACGTGTGTACTATCAATCACTTCCGCGTATTGATCATGCTATTGAGAGTGGTGATCTATACAAGAACAAAGCGCTGTTGGATGCAATGGAACATGTTAAGAGAACCGGTGGTGTTTTGCATTTAGCTGGGTGTATGTCGGAAGGGAAAGTGCACGCGTTTAGTGGGCACTGTTATGTCTTGATGGAGATGGCGAAGAATAACTTGGTAACCAACGTTGCTATACACGCGTTCCTTGATGGACGCGATACTTTGTATAATGCTGGGTACGATGCTATTACGGAGCTACAGGCTAAGTGCGAGGAGATTGGAATCGGCCGTCTTGCATCAATGTCTGGACGTCACTTTGCGATGGACCGCGATAATAAGTGGGACCGTACACAGAAGGCGTACAATGCAGTTGTGTTAGGGCAGGGAGTGATGACCGACGATCCTCTGCAGGCTATCAAGGATAGTTATGCTCAAGAAGTGTATGACGAACAATTTGTGCCAACCGTGATTACCCGAGACGGAAAGCCTGTCGCGCCTGTCAATGAAGGCGATGCATTTATATTTTTCAACTTCCGACCCGACAGAGCTCGCCAATTAACAAAGGCTCTGGTATTGCCTACCTTCGATGGTTTCGAGAGGGACTACATTAAAGACTTGTCGATGGTAACAATGATGCAGTATGAGTCTGGCCTTCCCGTTGAAGTTGCTTTTGGACCCGAGGTAATAACCAAGGGACTGTCGGAGGTGATCGCAAATACCGGTCTTACACAGCTTCACGTTGCAGAAACTGAAAAGTACGCGCATGTAACCTTTTTCTTTAACGGGACTCGCGAAGATCCGTTTCCAGGAGAAGACCGTGAAGTTGTGCCGTCGCCAAAGGTCGCGTCTTATGACGAAGTGCCAAAGATGAGCGCTGCAGCTGTAACAGAAAAGATATTGAAGTCTGTGAAGTCAGGCGAGCATGATGTGATAATCGTTAACTACGCGAACGCGGACATGGTGGCACACACAGGAAGTTTTGACGCGACTGTCGAGGCATGTGAGTTTGTTGACACTTGCGTAGGCAGGGTGGTGGACGCTGTATTAGCAAAAAACGGTGTGGTGATGATTACGGCAGATCATGGAAATGCGGAAGAGGTGTCCAATCTTACTACTGGCGACATAGACAAGGAGCATAGCACCAATGCGGTACCGTTGATTATTGTAGGTAATGAGTATGCGGGGCAGCAGGCATTGGCTGGAGATATCCCGGGAGGAGACTTGAGCTTGATATCGCCAGTTGGAGTGCTTGCCGACGTTGCGCCAACCGTTTTGCACATACTTGGTATTCCAAAGCCGTCAGGCATGACTGGACAGACACTACTTTCTTGATATGCTCACCGCTATCAAAAAGATCGACCATAGTTTTACCGTTGGTCTTCACAAGCTCACAAAGACGCACGAAAAGATCCACACTCTCGCCGTAATTTTTGCGCGCTGGGTGTTTTGGTTTTTGTTGCTGGGGCTAGTGATCGCGATTGTTGTAAGGCATGAACCGATCTTTGTCGGCGCGTTGCTGAAGGTGTTGATGGCTTCGATAATAATCGGGGTCGTTTCGAACCTTCTATTTGGAAAAATCTTTGTTAGAAAGCGACCGTTTGAAACCCATAAATTGCATGCGCTGATATCGACGACATGGTTGGGAGGATCGTTCCCGTCTGACCACGCAATGTTCTCGTTCGCTGTCGCCACTCCGCTTTGGATCTTTGACCCAATTACAGGCGCGTGGGCTATGCTTATTGCAGCATTGATAGCAATATCGCGAGTTGCAGTTGGGGTTCATTATTTTACAGACGTTTTGATGGGTTCTGCTGTAGGCATCGCGGCTGCATATTTGGCTTTTGCTATAATTTAGACAGATCGCCTTACTCTGATATACTCTTTTCACTATGGAAGAGACACTATTATCAGGCCAAAAGAGCGAGGAATTGGTGCCTGCAACATTGCCAGACAATATCCGCCCATGGGGACGGTATGATGTTATTGATGGCGATGACGGTTTTCAGGTTAAGCGAATTACGATCCTTCCGGGTCAGAGAGTGTCGTATCAGAGGCATCGAAGGCGCGAGGAATTTTGGATGATTGTTCGTGGAAGTGCCGTGGTTACTTTGAACGATCTCGACACGAGTCATAAAGCCGGTGAGGTGATTCATGTAAAACTTCGTGACAAGCATCGCATAGGAAACTCAGGTGACGGGGAGCTTATCTTTATAGAAGTTCAGATGGGGGATTACTTTGGTGAAGATGATATAGAGCGTTTTGAAGATGCTTATGGTCGTGAAGGAACAACCACACCTCATGGAAACTAATATGAACGTGATAATTTTTGCAGGAGGTGCAGGAACTCGTTTGTGGCCGTTGAGTCGTAAGGCAACGCCAAAGCAGTTTGCTCCGTTTTTTGACGGTAAGTCTACTTTGCAACTAGCGATGGAAAGGATCGAACCGTTTGGTTTAGATCATGTTTTTATTTCTACCAACAAAGATTATGTTGACCTTGTAAAAGGTCAGGTCCCAGGACTAGCTCCGGACCATGTATTCGCGGAACCGGCAAAGCGGGATCTTGCAGCGGCGATTGGGCTGAGTTTGATGC
>JABMPK010000016.1 GCA_013203725.1 Candidatus Uhrbacteria bacterium
CCGCCAGACCGATCGTCGCTTTCCTTGACGAGGCACAGCTTGGCACGGACGAGTTGCTGTACCTGTTCACCACACGTCGTCACTTCGATGTCGTGAAGGAGGGTCAGGACGCCAAGTGGGAGATGAGTGGACCGCGGCACAGTTTTACGCGTCCGAACAGTCTCCTGCGTATCGCGGGCTGGGCCTGGCCTGACGATGTCATCGGAGACGACAAGTAGCTACGAATCCCGCGCGGTACTCACCGTGCGGAGTTTTTTTTGTTATACTCATAGCACATACATAATATAAAATATGCAACAAACACAAAGCGCCCTAATCAGTGAACTGGAGTTTGGCATAAAACATTTGCCACCAACATTGCCGGAAGACAAGCAGCAGGAGATTGATAAGATGGTGGCCGATCTTAAAGCACTTGGTGATCAGGCTGATGATGGTGCCGTGCGGGATGTCATGATTGCCACCGGTATGATTGAGTGGCCTTATCGTCAGGCGTACAAAGCCATGAGCATGGCATGTTGCTCGCAGACCGAACATCAGATGTTGGTAGAGAATCTACGACCAGCAACCAGTAAGAAGTTTAAAGATATTGGTGGAGATGATGTTTCTATTCATGAGCTTACGCGATCAAGGATATTCGAAGAGAAGCTGACGCCCGAAGAAAGATATGAGGTGCAGGAGGCGAGTTTGAACGCGCGGTTCCAGATGATCGAGTTTATGAAGGAGCAGGTTAAGAATAGACCAAAGGAACTAGAGGAGAGGCTGGTTGAGGCATTTGCAAATCAAAAGAAACTTGAAGACGCGATTGATAAGCTGGAAGCACTCGCACAAATAGACCCAGACTGGGCACCGGACATTCAGGGTAAGGTCGACCAGTTGAAGCTGGGATGGTCAATTTCGGAACCGGACGCATCGTTGGGAGATGTTGAGAAAGAGATTGAGTATTGGCAGGAGACGTTGGCGGCTAGTGAGTCAGAGGTGTAGCGAGCAATTGCATGTATCAAAGTAATCACTGTCATTGCGAGGAACGAAGCAAACCCTATAAGTGAACTCGTGAGTGACACTCAACTGGGTTGCTTCGCGTAAAGCGACGTTGCCGCCACGCGACTTTAAGTCGTTCCTCGCAATGACAACATGCCGTACAACTTGAAAAGTCGCGTTACCTTGCGCGAAGACCCCGCAGATGTTAAAATGGCCTCGAATTGAGGTTATTTTTGATTGGTTTTTCTGTTATGATTTTTCAGTCCCATGGTCTTTCATGCGTTTCAATTAGCGCAAAACCGGTAGTAGGTGATGTATCCGTTGTGTTGGACCCATACGATAATAGTACAGGGTTAAGATTCCCGCGCACTCTAGCCGCGGATGTTGTTTTTTCTAGTAAGAAAGGTCCAGAACATGGCAACTTAGCTGGAGTTCAAGGGTCACCGTTCGCTGTTGACATGCCTGGTGAGTATGAGGTTAAAGGCGTTATGATGGACTCGCGCCTTTCTTTACTAAAGGACGGCGAGCATCACATGGTGCTCCGACTCGCAGCAGAGGGGATCACTATCGGTTTCCTTGGAGGGCTTGACCGTCAACTGAATGACGAAGAACTCGAGCTGCTTGAGGGCGTAGATATATTGATAATCCCAGTTGGAGGAGAGTCCGTAATGACACCAAAAGAGGCCGTGAACGTAATCCAGAGTATTGAGCCACGAGTTGTAATACCAGTTTACACTGCTGAAGACGGGCTCAAAGAAAAAGTGGGAACAATAGCAGCTTTTAAAAAAGAGCTGGGACCAGTTACAACAGACGAGACGAACAAATTCAAGATTGTTAAGACAGGTCTTCCGCAAGACGACATGCTTCTTGTTATTTTGAAGAAATAATATGCCTCATCCGTGGTCAAAAATGTCCGAGGAAGAGTACGCTCGCCGAAAGAGCATGATGCATATAGTAATGCTTGGCGGCGGTTTGATTGTTGTGGCCTTGTTCGCGGTACAGATTGGCGTTACGTTTAGGACTGAGAATAAAGCTGTAGAAAATGACCCGTTCCTAGCGGGGCAAGAGTTTTTCAAGTCCATAGCGGAGGAAACCCAGCGGTCAAAAGATAATATCGACGCACTGTCCGACTCGATAGTCAACGTGCTCGAAGATCAGGCAAAACAAAAGGTAGCGAAGGATGCGGTGATCAATAAACTGAGCGAGAATCTTGGTAAAGAAGCGTTGCCGGTTAATCCCGACGAAGTAATCGACCCGGTTGATTCGGTAGAGCTTGAAGAAGGTGATAGTGCGTGGGAGTTTGAAGATGAGGTTGTAGATTTGTAGAAACGAATAACTGATATGGCAAAGAAAAAACCTGAGAAAAAAGATTACAGTGTTGAGTTCACGTCCGGTGGTCGTGTTGAAGACCGTTCGATTGTAGACGAAATGCAGACTGCGTATTTGGATTACGCCATGTCTGTTATTGTTTCACGTGCTCTCCCTGATGTGCGTGACGGATTGAAACCAGTTCATAGACGAATTTTTTACGCGATGTGGAAACTTGGTCTGAGGTCTGGTGGACGCTTTCGAAAATCTGCAACTGTTGTTGGAGAAGTGCTCGGTAAGTACCACCCGCATGGAGATAACTCGGTGTACGACGCAATGGCCCGAATGGCACAGGACTTTTCGATGCGGTATCCGCTCGTGAATGGTCAAGGAAACTTTGGTTCGTTGGATGGAGACGCTCCGGCTGCTATGCGTTACACGGAGGCAAAGCTCATGAATATTTGTGAGGAACTTTTGTTCGATCTTGAAAAAGACACGGTTGATTTTGTACCTAACTACGATGGAGAGCACAAGGAACCGTCTGTACTTCCAGCTAAGCTTCCAAACTTGTTGCTAAACGGAATTCTTGGTATCGCCGTTGGAATGGCGACAAACATTCCACCGCATAACCTTACGGAACTTTGTCAGGCAATAATACATTTGATAGACAACAAGGACGCCACGATCGAAGACTTGATGAAATTTGTGAAGGGGCCAGACATGCCGACCGGTGCAATCGCGTATGACATAAAGGCGATCCAACAGGCATATGCAACAGGACGCGGTGGAATTGTGTTTAGAGCAAGGACAGAGATCGAGGAATATAAGAGCTCGTACAGGATTATTGTTCACGAGATTCCGTACCAGATAAACAAGTCCAATTTGCTTGAGAAGATTGCGATGCTTGTTCGCGATAAGAAGATCGAAGGTATCCGAGACCTGCGTGATGAGTCGAACAAGGATGGTGTTCGTATCGTCGTTGAGCTTAAGAAGGACGCGTATCCAAAGAAGGTTTTGAACCGCTTGTTCCAGATGACGCAACTTCAGTCAACGTTCCATGTGAACATGGTGGCGCTTGTTGATGGTGTTCAACCGCGTCTAATGAACCTGAAGACGATGCTAGAGGAGCACGTGAAGCATAGAAAGGAAGTCATTCGACGTCGAACACAATATGATCTTGATCGTGCAAAAGAACGAGCACATATTTTGGAGGGGCTGGCATTGGCGTTGGCCAAGATCGACGCGGTGATCGAGACGATCAAGAAGTCTAAGGACAAGGACGAAGCCAAAGTGAACTTGATTAAGAAGTTCAAACTGTCAGAAATCCAGGCAGGTGCTATTTTGGAGATGCGTTTGCAGCAGCTTGCAAACTTGGAGGCACTTAAGATAACTCAGGAGTTGGAAGAAAAGATGAAATTGATTAAGTACCTTGAGGGTATTTTGAAATCAGAAGCAAAGATGTTGAAGGTAGTCCGCGAAGGTGTAGAAGAAGTGATGGAGAAGTACGGCGATGATCGTCGTACCGAGATCGTGCCTCACGGAGTAAAAGCTTTTGCAATGGAAGACGTTATTCCAGACGAGGATACTATGGTGATGATGACGCGTGATGGCTACATAAAGCGTATTGATCCAGATACCTTTAAAACGCAAAAGCGTGGAGGCAAGGGAGTTGTTGGATTGTCTACAAAGGAGGAAGATATTGTGGACAAGGTATTCTTGACGAGTACTCACACGCGGCTGCTCTTCTTTACGACATCGGGCCGTGTC